>NZ_JBDFVF010000020.1:0-129273 GCF_040913205.1 Bacteroides sp. MSSM.1001136sp1_RTP21357st2_D2_RTP21359_211015
TTAGTGTTTCCGAACCGACTTTTGCCGGTTTTATTGTTTAACTTTTAATTTTTCGGTAAAAATTTACCGAAGTATTGTCTTTAATTAAGATTATAATCGAATAGTTTTTGCAAAACAACGAGAATTAATATTAACTTTAAATTAGAACGAATGAGATGTAATGCATTTGTTGAAGCATGGAAGAATCATCATAGACGCGCTTCCATGATTTTAGGGCTGTCTTTATTGTCTGCCCCTCTGTCATATTCTGTGTATGCAGAAGATGGAGTTTCTAATACTATGGTGCAAGTTGTCACACAAACGAAAACTGTGAAAGGAACTATCATTGATGAAAGCGGGGAGCCGTTGATTGGGGTTTCTATCGTTGTGAAAGGAACAAGTACAGGTACGATTACCGATTTTAACGGTAACTTCTCTATCAATCTTCCGGCGGGAAGAAAAGAACTGGTCATTTCTTATATCGGTTACAAAGAACAAACGGTGACTGTGACGGGCAACGGACCGGTCAATGTGAAAATGGTTTCGGACACACAGGCATTGGATGAAGTGGTTGTTGTGGGTTACGGTACGATGAAAAAACGCGATTTGACAGGAGCTATCACTTCTGTAAAAAGTGAAGATGTAGTGATGAATCCAAGTTCAAATCCGATGCAGGCTTTACAAGGTAAGGTGGCAGGATTGGATATTACGCGTGAATCGGGACAGGCCGGTTCGGGAGTAAAGATGCAGTTGCGTGGTAACCGGTCATTCCAGAAGGATTCCGGAAATCCTTTATTTATAATTGATGGTATGCCGGGGGATTATTCTACATTGAATCCGAATGATATTGAAAGCATTGAAGTTTTAAAAGATGCTTCTTCGACAGCTATTTATGGTTCAAGTGGTGCGAACGGTGTTATTTTAATTACTACTAAAGGTGGTAAGGAAGGCAAAGCAATTGTTAATTTTAATGCATACGTAGGTGTAAACGGCTGGTCAAGGACTCCGGAGATGCGTAGTGGAGAAAGTTATATACAAACCTTGAGAGATGCATCTGTTGGTGCTGGCGATGGACGTTGGAGCTCGGTTGCTGATGATAAAAATCTGTTTACTACTGATGCTGAATGGAATGCACATCAAAATGGCCAATATATAGATTGGGTGGATGCTTTGTTGAAAACCAGTGTAACACAGAATTATTCTGTTTCTGTGGCTGGTGGAACGGAAAATACAAAGGCATATTTTTCTCTGAACTTCTCTAATGAGGATGGGCAGTTTGCACAAGATAGTTATAAACTTTATTCATCTAAAATCCGGGTAGATCATAAGATTAAAAAGTGGATGAAGGTGGGCATTGATGCTCAACTGTCTTATGTACATCAAAATAAAGCTGATTCTGATTTACAGACTTTGATGGCGTCAAATCCTCTTGGATCGTTGTATAATGAAGATGGAAGCATCAATCCGCAACCTGTTGCCGATCCTTCATCTACAGTATATAATTATCTTTTAAATGAGGATAAAAGTTTGTACCGCAATCAGGCTCAAAACCTTAAGGTCTATTATAATCCTTACTTGGAAATCACTCCTCTTAAAGGACTGACTTTTATTACTCGTGCTGGTGCTAATTTGGGATATTCACGTAGTAACACTTTCACAGGAGAGGGGTCTGTTCAATGGTATAAGGCAAATCAAACGGCAGACGGCATTAAGGCGCAAGTTAAGGACAACCGTTCGTATAATTATAAGTGGGAAAATATACTTACTTACAATTTCCAGATTAAGAAAGTGCATGATATAACTCTTACTGCAGTTACATCGTGGAATCACAATCGTAGCGATGTCACTACTTTGTATCAAAAAGGTGTTTCTGATAATAAATTCTTATGGCATAATATTCTTGATGGTAATTCCGCAACTTCGGGAAGTACTTCTTATAGTATGTCTAAGGGGATGGGATATGTCGGCCGTTTGAACTATTCATATATGGGTAGGTATTTATTTGCTGCATCTGTCCGCCATGACGGCTCTTCCAGACTGGCAGAAGGTAATAAATGGGATACTTTCCCGGCTTTTTCTTTGGGATGGAGAATTTCTGATGAAAAATTTATGGAGAGTACGACTAACTGGTTGAGTAATCTGAAAATCCGCTTCGGATATGGTGTTACGGGTAGTACAGCGGGGATTGATCCGTATTCGTCTGCTGCATCATTGGATGCTACTGCTGTAAATATGATATTAGGAGGTGTTCTGACACCGATTTATAAATTCTCACAGAATATTCCGAACTATTTGCTTACATGGGAAAAGTCGTATAACACGAATATTGGTATTGACGCTGCATTCTTAAATAATCGCATTGATGTCAGTATGGAATATTATAATACAAAAACAAAAGATGTTATATGGAACAAGGCACTTCCTGTTATTAATGGAGCATTCTCCCCGGATGGCGGACCTAAAGCGAATTATACTACTAATTTAAATATGTGTGAGACTAGCAATAAAGGTTTTGAGTTGGCTCTTAATACACGTAATATTATAACAAAGAACTTTACCTGGAGTTCAAGTGTAACTTTCAATCATAATAAAGAGAAAATAACCAAATTGTCCGGTGGAGATTCAGATGTGCTTAATAATGGTGACACCGGTTATGCATTGGCATTGGGAGAAGCTATTAACTCTTATTATCATTATAAGTTGGATGGTGTATGGCAAAAAGGTGAGGAAACTGATGCGGCGGTATTTGGTGCTGCACCTGGTGATTTGAAAATCAATATACCTAATTTAGTAAAAGAATCTGATGGTAGATTCTATAAAATAGATGAAGAAACGGGTAGTGCTGCTGTGGATGAAAATGGTAATGTTATTTATTACACTTCTGATAATAAATATACTCCAAGTGATGCAGATTATCAAATTCTGGGTCACAACTCTCCGGATTGGTCTTTAGGATTCCAGAATAATTTTACCTGGAAGGATTTTGATTTAAGTGTGTTTGTTTATGCACGTTACGGACAGATGTTTGCTTATGATATGTTGACGTCTTATGACCCGAAGGGTATACGTAACTTCCCGACCTATTTCAATTATTGGACTGAAAACAACCCTTCAAATGATTTTCCTGCCGCCAATGCTAATAAAGGTCTCGAACAATATACGGGATATTACGCATTACGCTATGTAGACGGTTCGTTTATAAAGATTAAGAACATTACATTGGGATATAGTCTGCCGAAATCTATCTTAAAATCAGCCGGTATAGAGAAGTGTCGTTTCTATGCTACCATTACAAATCCGTTTGTATTTGCGAAAAGCCATTTGCTGAAAGACTATGATCCGGAAATGAATGGTTCTCTGAAGTACCCATTGACCAAACAATTTGTATTTGGTGTAAATGTTACATTCTAGTTTTTCACTAAAAAAAGTATTGAAATGAAAAGTACAATCTATAAAATAGCAGCGCTTACATTCGCTGTGGCTTCAATGTCTGCCTGCTCGCTTGATGAGTATAATCCAAGCCAAAAAACAGGAGATGAAATTCTTGCAACGTTCGATGGGCTTAAAGGATTACAGTCTTATTGTTATTCATCACTTTACGGGCAGTTATTCAGTGTCTATGATTTCTTGTCTGTGGCTGAAGGTGGTACGGACTGCTGGATAACTCCTGCCGGTAATCCGGATTATGCCAAGCAGGTGATTTATTATGATGGTTTAGCTACGAATACGAATGCTACAAATAAATTATTCGGTCAGGCTTATTCTATGATCGGTAATTGTAATGCAGTAGTAAACAGGGCTGAATTACTAACGGATGGCAATGAAAAAGATATAACGACTTTAGTGGCTGAAGCCCGCTGTCTTCGTGCGTTTTATTATTCCATATTGGTGAATACGTATGGAAATGTAACGTTAACATTGGAAGAATCGTCTCAAGATCCTATTTTGACTCCGCAGCGTAACTCTATTGAAGAACTATATACGCAGATAATTGATGATTTGAAATTTGCGGCCAATAATCTTGAAGATACTCCTTATGATAGTAATCGTGCGCGTGTGACTAAGAAAACCGCGTTAGGACTTTTGGCTCGCGTTTATGCTCAAGGTGGTGGCGAATATGGGCTGACAGAAGATGGAGTATCTTATTGGCAACGTGCTAAAGAAGTGGCAGAGGACATGATTTTAGCGTATGGTGACTGTTTGTATGATGATGTGGAAGATGTTTGGGCTCCGGCAAATAATCGAAATAATAAAGAAGCTTTATTTATTGCTGCCGGTCCGGATGCTACGAATTTGGAGAATTGGAATGCTGGAACACAATGTAATAATAACTTTACTTATATGTATCCAAAGCCAAATACTCTCACTATTTATCCTACTCCGGATAATCAGAATTATTGGTATGGACGTACCAATAATAATACGTTGGCACCTTCCAAATATTTGCTGGATTGTTTTGATGCTGATTATGATAAGCGGTGGGAAGTAACCTTTACTACGGCTTTTGTACAGTTTTCTGCCGTACAGTCAGGAGGTAGTTATTTATTTACTAATAAGAAGCAGACATTGGATGATGGTACAAAACCAAAAATTGGAACAAAACATGGCGTAAATGATAATATTAGTTCATTTACAATTCTTACTCAAAATATAATCGATACTTATGGATTGGATGCAAAATTCCATAATGAGTATATTTATCCTTATGGTGATTTGAATTATACATATTATGATGGAACTTGGGCGCCCAAAATGATAGCCAAGGTTTGGCCGAAAGGTGAAAATAGCGGTGATCCTTCCAAATTGCAGGAAGTGAAGAACCCCTATGTGATACCTTACCCTGTAGCTGAAGATGATGATAGAATCTGTTTCTACTTATCAAAGGAAAGACTTTCGGATGCGGAGAAAGCGAAACGTAGATATTATGTAATCAATATTGATGATTTGTTTGATAACGGACAATATCGTAAAACAGATATAAAAGTCACTAATGACAAAAATATGTACCCTGGTTTCAACAAATACAATTGGTTGTCGGAAGATTCATATAGTAGCAATTTGCAACGTAAGACAGGTGATGTGTTCATTATGCGTATGGCTGAAGTATATCTGATTGCAGCTGAAGCTAACCAACAATTAGGAAATGGCGGAAAAGCTGCTGAATATTTAAATGTACTGAAAAAGCGTGCCGCTCGCAATGATGCATCTTACAATGCTATGAAATTGAGTAATGCTACACAGAATGATGTTATGGACGAATATGCTCGTGAATTATGTGGAGAATATCAACGTTGGGTATTGATGAAGCGTCACAAAGATTCTTTCAAACAACGTCTTGCTGTTGGTAATCCTCGTGCAGCTGAAAATTTTGATGAAAACAAGCATTATTTGCGTCCGATTTCTTTTAACTTCTTGAGTCAGATTGATAATGCAGAAGAATATGGAAACAATGGGTATTAGTACTCTTACAGATTAAATTTAGATTAAAGAGGGGATATGTCGTGATGATATGTCCCTTTTTTCTATATCTTTGTGTAATCGAACAGAACTTTTAAAAAGCGGAACTATGTTAGAAGAAATTTTAGCTTACAACAAGCAATTTGTTGAGAACAAGGGATACGAATCGTATATTACCAATAAATATCCCGATAAGAAAATAGCTATTCTTTCCTGTATGGATACCCGACTGACTGCTTTGCTGCCAGCAGCATTAGGAATTAAGAATGGCGATGTGAAAATGATAAAAAATGCAGGTGGCGTTATTTCCCATCCTTTCGGTAGCGTGATACGTAGTTTACTTGTAGCTATTTTTGAGTTGGGGGTAGAGGAAATAATGGTGATTGCTCATTCTGACTGTGGAGCTTGCCACATGCACAGTGAAGTAATGCTCGAAAAAATGAAAGCACGCGGAATCAATCCGGATTATATTGATATGATGCGTTTCTGCGGAGTTGACTTTCATTCGTGGCTGGATGGTTTCGAAGATACAGAAAAGTCGGTGAGAGGAACGGTAGATTTTATTGTGCGTCATCCTTTGATCCCTTCAGATGTGACAGTCTACGGGTTTATTATTGATTCTACGACCGGAGAATTAACTCGGATTGTATAGATTATTAGATAGATAGGTAAATAGATAAACTTCTTTTTTAATCCCCTAAATATAGTGACGCTATCCTATCATGATAGTGACGCCATTTCTATTGTATAGTGTCGCTATGTCTGGAGGATAGTGACGCTATTTTGAAGACAAAAAAATAAGGCAGCTTTTTATCGGCTGCCTTTATCTTTCTGCGGTTATATACTTTCTTTGACTGGTGCACTCGTTTGTGACAAATAGGGTGCCCGTACATCTCAATTTCTGCCTCACGGCTAGCTTTACGATTCGCTTTAACGTAATCGTCCTGTGTAATTCGCTTTTTCATAATGAAATTATTTCTCTGTGCAAAGATACAATATATTCTTCATTTAGTATAAACTTTTATTTCCTATTACGCTCGGTTTGCATTATCTTTGCATACATTAATCAAATGAAACCGGAAATAATATGGAAAATTTCAGTGAATTGATAAAGAACCGTCGTAGTATGCGGAAGTTCTCCGATGAAGAATTGACACAAGATCAGGTCGTTACGTTGATGAAAGCTGCTTTGATGTCTCCTTCTTCCAAACGTAGTAATAGTTGGCAGTTTGTAGTGGTTGATGATAAAGAGGTATTGAAAGAATTGTCTCATTGCAAAGAACAGGCTTCTTCGTTCATTGCCGATGCAGCTTTGGCGATTGTTGTAATGGCCGATCCGTTGGCCAGCGATGTTTGGATTGAAGACGCTTCCATTGCTTCCATCATGATACAGTTGCAGGCTGAAGATCTTGGCTTGGGAAGTTGTTGGGTGCAGGTTCGCGAACGTTTCACTGCCACCGGAATGCCTTCCGATGAATTTGTCCATGGAATTTTGGATATTCCCTTGCAACTTCAGATTCTTTCTGTCATTGCTATCGGACATAAAGGGATGGAACGTAAACCTTTCAATGAAGAACATCTTCAATGGGAGAAAATTCATATTAACAAGTTCGGAGGAAAATAAGTATGGGAGCTGCTAAAGCGAATAATAGTAAAGATACCTATCTGGCTACTGCTGTTACCTTTATCGTTATCGGAGCACTTTATCTGATTGATAAACTGATTCATTTCTCTTCCATTGGACTGCCTTGGGTGATGAATAAGGACAATATGCTATTGTACGCCTCGATCTGTTTCCTTATTTTCAAACGCGATAAATCAATTGGTTTTGTGTTGCTTGGGCTTTGGCTAGTGATGAATATCGGTTTGGTCATGTCCTTATTGGGTTCGTTATCCGGATATCTGTTGCCATTGACACTGCTCATCATCGGAATCGTTTTATTCTGGTTTGCAAAACGATAAGAGAATAATGAAAAGAAGTATAGAAGATACACCGATCGTGTTTATCGGTGCAGGTAACTTGGCTACTAATCTGGCGAAAGCTCTTTATCGTAAAGGTTTCCGCATTGTACAGGTATATAGCCGGACTATGGAATCTGCCCGTACCTTAGCCGAGAAAGTAGAAGCTGAATATACAACAGATTTACAGGCAGTCTCCAAAGATGCAAAATTGTATATCGTATCGTTGAAAGATGATGCTTTAGTAGATTTGTTACCGCAGATAACAGAAGGAAAGCAAGCGTCTTTGTTGGTGCATACGGCAGGAAGCATTCCGATGAGCGTTTGGGAAGGGCATGCAGAACGTTACGGAGTATTTTATCCGATGCAGACATTCAGCAAACAACGTGAAGTTAAATTTCAGGAAGTGCCTTTCTTTGTTGAAGCGAAAAGGCCGGAAGACGTGGAATTGTTGAAGGCTGTTGCCGCCACACTTTCGGAAAAGGTCTACGAGGCTTCTTCCGAGCAACGTAAGAGCCTTCATTTGGCTGCTGTTTTTATCTGTAACTTCACCAATCACATGTATGCATTAGCAGCTGATTTGCTTGAAAAATACAACTTGCCTTTCGATGTCATGCTTCCGCTGATAGATGAAACAGCACGTAAAGTCCACGAATTGGCGCCACGTGATGCACAGACCGGACCCGCTGTTCGTTACGATGAGAATGTGATGAGTAATCATCTTGCCATGTTGGTAGATTCTCCGGCATTGCAGGAAATATATAAACTAATGAGCAAAAGTATCCATGAGCACCATCAATTATGATTTATCCCGTATCAAGGCTTTAGCTTTTGATGTAGACGGAGTATTGAGTTCGACAACCGTACCTTTGCATCCTTCCGGAGAACCGATGCGCACGGTGAATATCAAAGATGGGTACGCCATCCAGTTGGCTGTGAAAAAAGGACTTCACATAGCTATCATCACCGGTGGCCGGACAGAAGCGGTACGTATCCGTTTTGAGGGACTGGGAGTGAAGGATTTATACATGGGTTCTGCTGTGAAGATACATGATTATCGTGCTTTTCGTGATAAGTACGGATTGACCGATGATGAAATTCTATATATGGGTGATGACGTGCCGGATATTGAAGTGATGTGTGAGTGCGGACTGCCATGCTGCCCGAAAGATGCCGTGCCGGAAGTGAAATCCGTTGCAAAGTATATTTCTTATGCAGACGGTGGTCGTGGATGCGGACGTGATGTAGTGGAGCAGGTGCTGAAAGCTCACGGTCTATGGATGGTGGAAGACGCCTTCGGTTGGTAACTTAATCATAAATAATCGTTGTTTAATAACGAATAAAACCATGCTTGATAACTTAAAGAAATATCAGATTATATTAGCTTCCAATTCTCCCCGTCGGAAAGAACTGATGTCGGGACTAGGAGTAGACTATGTAGTCAGAACATTGCCGGATGTAGACGAGTCATACCCGGATACATTGGTAGGTGCTGAAATACCTGAATATATTGCCCGTGAAAAGGCGGATGCCTACCGTACCATGATGAAGCCGGGAGAATTATTGATTACGGCAGATACCATAGTCTGGTTAGATGGGAAAGTACTTGGGAAACCGGAGGGTAGGGAAGGAGCCATTGAAATGCTTCGCGCTCTCTCGGGAAAATCTCATCAGGTTTTCACAGGGGTTTGCCTAACTACTACTGAGTGGCAAAAAAGCTTTACCGCTTCCTCCGAAGTGCTGTTTGATGTCTTGTCGGAAGATGAAATCCTGTATTACGTAGATCGTTATCAGCCAATGGATAAGGCAGGAGCTTATGGCGTTCAGGAGTGGATCGGGTATATCGGGGTTAAATCAATTTCCGGTAGTTTCTATAATATTATGGGGCTTCCCATACAGAAACTGTACGGAGAGTTGAAAAAGCTGTAGTAAGTATCTTGAATATATCTGAATATATCAGTGTAATAAACTTATTGATTACATGAAATACATAAGATATACTTAGTCCAATAATGCACAAAGGCTACCTCAAAATAGAAAATGAGGCAGCCTTTTTCTGTATTTTTAAGCAGGAACATTTACTGAATATCCCAAACTGAAAGATGTGGAAGACTATAATAAATCCAACATCAGAGGAATATCTTCTTCCCGAATTCCTTGTGTGAGAAGAGCTTCTTCATCTTTATGGAACATTTCCAGGAATCGTTCCCGGTTTCCACTAGCCGTAATGGCTTTTCCATAGAAAACGGACGCTTTCTGAATATCTCCCATCACCCAGGCAACATGTCCTGCATTCATATAGTCAATAGCCAGAGGCTTTTGTTCTATTATTTTTTCATAATACTTCATCGCCTGTTCATGTTTCTGGCTGATAAATGAACACCATCCGATACCACGCCATGCCTTAATACAGTTGTTCTCGATGAAATCCAGTTTGAAGAAATAATTCAGTGCTTCTTCATATTGCCCCAATTCGGCCAGACAGCTACCGATATGGAAAGTCACATTGGTATCTTCCGGAGCAGCTTCTTCTACCTTCTTATAATAGGTGATTGCTACCTGGTAATTTCTGTTCAACCGATAACAAATAGCCAGATGGCGATTGTTCCAGATATTATCCGGTTTCAACGTGTCTGCTTTCAGGTAAGCCTGGATAGCTTCTGCATATTTCTTTCTTTTCTGCAATGCATAGCCAAACTTCTGGTAATATTCAGCACTCTCTCCTTCGAATCCGCCAATCGTTTCCAACTCTTCATAAATTTCAATAGCCTCGTCCCAACGTTCCTTTGACAGGTAGAAATCGGCAATGGGGAATAATACATCTTCCCAGTGCAATATATTGTCGAGTGCAGGGACATGATGAAGATCGAGCTTCTCTTTAAAAATATCTCTGAATTCACTCTTGCGCACACTAAGTTTGAAGAAACGATACAAATCGTGCAGGTACTGGTTGCTGACCGTTCCCGGACGTTCATTGAATTTCTTCATCGTCTCAACATTCGATTTCTCCGCCAATTCTGCAACCTGTTGTTCATTCAGTTGGCTCAACATCATATCCTGTTGTGACTGTGGCAATTGATGGATCGTGAAAAAGAGAGAGTACTTATCACTGTTACTGAAGAATCCCGATTGAAGAATTAAATCCAGTAGACTGCCTCCCTGATTTCCTGCCTGCTTCATTGCCTTGAGCACATTAGACTGTTGCTTGCTGAATGGATAAAACCAGTTATGCACCTCGCGGAAGAACGGATAGTTTTTCAAAGCCGCAAAAGTACTCATATATACATCTGCACCCTCCAACTGCAATTCGTTCATTTCACGCAATTTATCCCCCAGTCCGGATTTCTCGAATGCATCTTCCCAATCCGGATTCATGTCGTTGTTCTCTTCATCGCTTTCTTCAAAGCCGAACCGCATATTTTTCATGGAGGAAACATTCTTCAGCATTTCGGGAATAATCTCCTCCCTCATTTTTTTGTCAATCTTTTCCGTTTCCTGACATAATAGCATTTGGCGGTAAATGCGAGCGACATCTTCTCTGAATGAAGGAATTTCTTCCATGAGATCCACCCTTTTTATCAGTTCCGGATAGAAAGTAAGGCGGCTTCTGTAAATGTGGAAAATAATCATCGCACCAACCAATGCCCGTTGGCTGACGTTGACGTTGGGATGCTCGTAAGCATCAAGCAACCACATTATTTTTCGTAAGTCGAAACATTCCATCAAGCTCAATGTGAGGGCACTGACAAATAAGCATAAGTCGTCTCCCGGAAGTAATTCCGAGGCAAGCATGGCTTTTGCATCTTCCTCGTCTTCGGGAGTCCAGGCACTGTTTGTCCATGTTCTGATAAACATAAACTTGAGCGTGTCCTCATGCCGCTTTAATACTTCATCCATCTTTTCGTCAGACAGTAATCCGCTGACTGCCAAGTCGTCATTAAAAGACTCCAGTATGTGTAATATGGTTTTAAGACCATAGTTTGACAAATCTGGCGATTTGGGAGTACGTCGTACTTCATGATAGTATCTTGATGAAGCGTTATCCAATATGAGCAAACGTGATTGGTCGGCAATTCCCCACGTGTCTGATACCATTTTCTGATACAGATTCCATCGTTCAGGGTCATTTGCTCCCTGTTTCATGTATTCCAGCATATATTTGTAGGAAGTCTGCAATTGTTCCAGGCGAGTGCGTAGATCCCAGTCAGGACACTGCCACAGCAGAGATTCCAACTGCATCAGAGCTTCCTTGAGCCTTTTCTCTTCAAGTAAGGTACGTATATATGCGTATTGTTCATTAATCGTTTTTTCGTTCATCATTATTTAATTATTTATTTTTTCCAATCCAGGTCAAACGTTTCCAGAGACCCTCAAAAGGACCATGTTTATGGTGTCGGAGCCACCACGAACAGAATACCATTTGTAATAGAACAAAAAGGATGCCAAAAAGGAAGCTATAGGTGATTCCTAAATATCGTCCCAATTCGAATCCCCAATGATAGAACAAAAGAGAACCGAAAATGGATTGCCCGAGATAATTCGTTAAACTCATTTTACCATAAGATGTGAAACGCATAAAGAAACTGCGGTCTTTCACACGGTAGAAAGTCAACAGTAATCCTGTCACCAGTAATACCATGAAACTAAGGCTGCTGAATGAACTTAATATCAACTGTAGAGGAACAAGGACGGCACTCCGTTCGATGAATTCCGGCAACATATTGTTCAATCCGTAGATGGGGAAGAAGCAGAGAAGCGAAATGGCTAATGCTTTTAACCACAAGCGTTCGTTCTGTTCGCTATACAGGAAATATTTGCGGCGGCCAACCAGCATTCCGAATAGGAATAATCCCGGTGTTTGTAAGATACGTCCATGTTCCAAAGCCCAGGTCATGTTAGCCATTTGTCCTTCCCACATATTCATGCGGACTGTTTCAAGGAAGTTGCCATGTTTTTGTACGTCGAAAGCGATGCTGAAATAATAACCTGCCAAACTTTTACCTGCCACATAGTCAGGATTGCACAAGGCATAGATCAGTTTTGCCCAGTCGATAGGTTGAAGGATTAATAAAGTAGCAAAGATGGCAACTGTACGGTCACTCATCCGGCAGAATATCGGCAGGATAATTCCTAAAATCGCATACATGGTTAATATTTCGCCGGTAAAGAAAGCGGCATTGAATTGTCCTATAATGAATAGGATGAATAATCTCCATAAAAAACGCAGGCGGAAATCTTTCCCTCTCCGTTGTTGGTTATTGTCCTGAATATAGAAACTGAAACCGAAGAGCAAAGCAAATACAGCGTATGCTTTATTACTGAATGTGAAGAATAATCCTCTCCAGATAGCCTGATCGGTAAATTTCATCCATTCAAAAGGGACTTCTTCCGGGAAAGAATAGAAATTAAAGTGTTCGATGCTGTGCAAGAGGATGATCCCCATTACTGCCAATCCTCTTAATACGTCGGCCACGTCTATTCGGGCGTTGGTTTCGGCGATTTTGTGTTCCATGATTTTTGTTCTGTTATTAATAAGGTTTATATTTTATAATTATTTGATTCGGCTGCTTCAACTCTACTGCTTTAATCCTATTGTTAAGGTACTACTTACTATAGCCTTGATACTTTACCTTGGAACTTAACCCTGATGCTTCGGCTCTAATACTTAATACCTAATACTTAAATTTAGTCCTTGAATTTAAAACCTCACTTGTACCTGTGCCTGTATCAGATTGGAATCTTTTTGTCCATCTCCTTTCTTATTACAAAAGGTGTATTGTGCCTGTAACCGGCATCTGGGATAAAACCAGTATTGTACGCCTGCAATATAGTTATTTTGTTTGAAATCTGCACTCTTGTTCGGGTTGAAATAATCGTACGAAGCGATGAAATCGAAATTCCGGGCAAAACGCACGCTTCCTGTTGCATAGAAACCTTCGCTTTTCACACTCCGGTCTTTTCCGGCAAGATATTCCGTACGCAGATTAAAAGTGGAAGTGGTGACAACCCCTCCTGCACTCCAGCGTCTCTTAGCGTAATTTTCTCCTACTTTGATTCCGGTATATTCAGAGTCAGCTATGGCGTGTCCTGTTCCGCGGATAAACGAACCACCTACGGACAACCATTTCAGCGGATTAACCATCAGATTACCGACCACATCTTTTTGACTGTTTTTGTCTTTGGTATTCAGTCCCTGTCCGTTCATTACAGCTACTTTATATTGTAGGAAGTCACGAAATAATTTCCCGTGAAGCATCATACCTATATCCCGTCCGGAAGTCATTCCGTAACATTTATCGCTGCCGCTTACTCCTGCCAGATAGCAGACAGATTGTGAATAGCAATTGATAAGTTCTACTGTAGTAGGAGACAATTCGTTTTCTATGGTATAAGGAACCTTGAATTCACCGATACGTGCCGTAAGTCCGGGGAGAAACTGATAATCGGTATACACTTCGAGTAACATGCCCCCGTTGTAGAAGTCGTACATAAAATCACAAGTCCACCGTTTGGTGATCTTTCCGTGTGCCATGAAAATGATTCGTTTGATGTCGAATGTGTTATCCGGATTCGCTGCATCGTCATAAGTGTATCCCAGTTGGGCATATCCGGAGAGACTAATCCGTTCTTTCAGTGTGTTGACAACTTGATTTAATGGTGTCTGCTCCTGTGCCAGGAGAGGATTTTGCATACTTGTAATGCATAATACAAAGGTTAAGAGTTGGAGTAGTGTTTTTCGCATGAGTTAGTTGTTATTTGATTTTGATTATGGTTGATACTGTATTATGGTTGATACTGTGGGAATAAATGTAGTGTCAATCAGATTCTTTTCAGAGTAGGTTTGGGGTATTCGGTGGTTTTCTTTCAACCAGTGTATAGCCTTGTCTATCGCTTCAGCGGAGGGGCGTTTTGCTTTTTGATAATTGGGGAGGGCGACGAGTCCTGTCAGATTTTCGGACACACCTATTTCTATCAATACTTGCTCCCATTCTTTCTGCGGGTGCATTTTTATGTAATCTACTCCCAGGTTATATCCTGTGATGAGTAGCTCGATTTCTTCTCTCTTCTCGTTGAGCGCTTTTCGTGAAAAAGCGGTAGCGGTGAAATCGATACCCAACTCTTGCGTACTTACCAATGAACGATGTTTACTGTTCATGGCGATGGATGCGGCAGGGTCGGGTAGGAAAGAGGCATCAATTTGATTGTACTGCAACATTTGCAGACGGAGAGGAAGCTGGCCGATTTCCGGCATGTTTATTTCCGTATGCTTGATTCCGGCTTTGCTTAATAGCTGGTCGGTGGCATATTCGATAACTGTGTTGCGCGACACGGCGATATTCTTTTCCTTGAGCTGTTCCAGTTGGTTGATGTTACTTTCTTTGGAGACAATGAAGCAGAAATAACCATCATTCTTCAGGATGAATCCTAAATCAGTATGATGAATAGCTTGTAATGCTACCGCACTGGGATAGTCAGTAATCATGCCATCTATTTTCCGGGTTTGGAAAGCAGCGTCCCGGTCGTTGGCAGAGTTGAATGAAAGAATGGTCAAATCCAGTCCTAATGAGTCGTAAATGCCTTGCGTTTTGGCTATATGAAAAGGAAGTCCGTCCAGTGTAGGCATCATGCCCAGGGTAAGTGGTTGCAGTTCGGTTAGAGGTAAAAAAGAGCTGTCTCCTTTCTTACTCTGACAAGAGTAAAGGAAGAAAAGGATGAACCAAAAGAATAGTATCGGTCTTTTCATACCTCGTTTTTATAAATAAGAGGAATTCTGTTTTTATAAATAAGGGCAACTCTTTTCACAAAGAACTGCCCTTCTAATAATTAACTATGTGATTTTAACAATTATCTTATTCTTGAATAGCAGCGATACCCGGAAGAACTTTTCCTTCGATTGCTTCGAGCAATGCGCCACCACCAGTTGAAACATAAGATACACCGCTAGCCAAACCAAACTTGTTAACACAAGCTACAGAGTCGCCACCACCCACAAGTGAGAATGCGCCGTTCTTAGTTGCTTCAACGATTGCTTCACCTACTGCACGTGAGCCGTGAGTGAAGTTGTCGAATTCGAATACGCCTGTAGGACCGTTCCAAAGAATAGTCTTAGATTCTTTGATAACGTTAGCGAAGATTTCTTCAGTCTTAGGACCGATATCAAGACCTTCCCATCCGTCAGGAATTTCGTCAACAGCACAGAATTTAGTATTTGCATCGTTAGAGAATGCGTCAGCAATCTTAGCGTCAACAGCCAATACCAGGTTTACACCTTTTTCTTTTGCTTTTTTCATCAAATCCAAAGCCAGGTCAAGTTTGTCGTCCTCACAGATAGAGATACCGATTTTGCCGCCCATAGCTTTAGTAAATGTATAAGTCATACCACCGGCGATAATCAGGTTGTCTACCTTGCTCAACAGGTTTTCGATGATTTCGATTTTAGAAGAAACTTTAGAACCGCCCATGATAGCAGTGAACGGACGTTTGATATCGTTCAATACTTTATCAACAGCTTTCACTTCTTTTTCCATCAAGTAACCGAACATCTTGTTGTTTACATCGAAATATTTAGCGATCAATGCTGTAGAAGCGTGTGCACGGTGAGCAGTACCGAATGCGTCGTTTACGTAGCAGTCAGCGTAAGAAGCCAATTTCTTGGTAAATTCTTTCTGGCTTTCTTTTACTGCTTTCTTAGCAGCAGCTTTTTCTTCGTCAGTTGCATCTTCTGCCAAACCTCTTGGTTTACCTTCTTCTTCAGCGTAGAAACGAAGGTTTTCGAGCAACAGCACTTCTCCCGGTTGCAGAGCAGCAGCTTTTACAGCAGCTTCTTCGCCCATGCAGTCGTTAGCGAACTGAACTTCAACGCCCAGCAATTCAGACAGATGCTTGATGATATGTTTCAAAGAGAATTTATCGGCAACGCCTTTCGGACGGCCCAGGTGAGAGCCAATGATGATGCTTCCGCCGTCTGCCAGAATCTTCTTCAAAGTAGGAAGAGCTGCACGCATACGAGTGTCATCTGTAATGTTGAAGTTTTCGTCCAGGGGTACATTGAAGTCCACGCGAACAAATGCCTTTTTACCGGCAAAATTGAATTTGTCAATTGTCTGCATAATACTCTATTTTTATTTAAAAGTGTTTTTAAAATTCTTCTTTTAGAACGACCGCAAAGTTACTATTTATTTCGGTTCCTTGCTATTAAATCGTTATTTATTCTTGGCTTTTGGTTCCTCTTTTGTAACTTTATAGGTGTTACAGAAATATTTGCACATCATTTGCAAACCACAGGTGTCACATTTGGGAGTACGTGCCTGACAAACGTAACGGCCGTGCAGGATGAGCCAGTGATGGGCAATCGGTATGAGCTTTTCCGGAATATTCTTCACCAGTTCTTTTTCCACGCTGAACGGGGTGGTGCAACTGTCCGGTACCAGTCCGATACGGTGGCTGACACGGAACACGTGTGTATCTACCGCCATTGCCGCTTTTTTGAATACAACCGACTGGATCACATTGGCAGTCTTTCTTCCTACACCGGGCAACTTTATCAGATCTTCCAGATTATCCGGCACCTCGCTATTGAAGTCATTCACCAGCATCTTTGCCATACCGACCAGATGTTTGGCTTTGTTGTTGGGATAAGACACGCTTCGTATATATTCGAAAATCACTTCCGGCGTAGTGGCAGCCAGTGCTTCCGGAGTCGGAAAATCTTTATACAAAGGAGGAGTGATGATATTCACCCGTTTGTCCGTACATTGTGCAGAAAGAATAACAGCGATCAGCAACTCATACGGATTGTTGTAATGCAGTTCGGTTTCGGCTACAGGTATGTTGTCCTGAAACCAGGCGATTACTTTCTCATAACGTTCTTTCTTTCTCATCGTAGCTTGTTTTTATGGTAATGAGGCGTCACTTTTAGTCTGAAATAGAGGGCGGAAACTACCGTCAGGCAGGCTCCGAAAAGATAGGCCTTATCAAATGTACTTATTTCTGCGATATATCCTCCCGTCAGCATACCGATACCGATTCCTACATCCCAGGAAGTGAGGTAGGTGGAAGTCGCTGTTCCCCGCTGACTGTTGGGGGCGAGGTTGACAAACAGCGTGTTAAATGCCGGAAACATAATTCCAAACCCGACACCCATTAATAATGCGATGCCAAAAAACAGTAGGGTACAGGCTGTATCATTCCATTGAATCAGATATACACAAGTTGAAAGCAGGAAGAAGCTGAAAACAACCAGGTATAATCCGGCAGCTATTACTTGCGTTATTTTTCCGCGATCCACCAGTTTTCCTGAAAAGATACGCGAGATGGCCATACCGACTGCCATAAAGGTGAAGAAGAATCCGGTTTGTGTGTTCAATCCTATTTGGCGGGCGTACATGGCAACATAGTTGGTCGTCATTCCGTAAGGGATGGAAAGTAACAGCAGACTAAGTCCGGCAGGCAGTCCTTTCATCAGGATAAAGCGGTCGAGCGAGATCGGTTCCCGTTTCACAGGAGGCTTGTAGGGCGTTTTAACCAGACTTGCGCATAGAAAACCTAAAATACAGGAACCGAATGCATAGCAGAATATCGTAGCAAAAGAAACTCCCGCATCATGCAGAAACAGTCCGAACATCGGTCCGATGGACATGGCTGTGTTGTTGGTAAGCCCGTAATAACCTAAGCCTTCCCCTCGCCGAGAAGAGGGCATAATGTCTATTACTACCGTGTTTCCGCCTACTGTGACCATTCCGAAAGAGACGCCATGAATGATTCGGAATATAATAAATAAGGTAAGGGAACCGGCAATTAAATATCCGCCGAACATCATCATAAAGATGAAGTAAGCAAACAGATAAAGAGGTTTTCGGGCAAACGTGTCGAGCAGATAACCGGAAAATGGACGGATACAGAGAGCTGCCACCGTGTAGCAGGAGAGGACAATGCCGATAGTGGAATTTCCAGCCTGGAAGAATTCGGATAAATAGAACGGCAAAACAGGAATCAGCAACCAGAAACCGAAGTATAGCAGGAAGTTGGCTGCCAAGATGAAACAATAACTGGGAGTAATGAGTCTATCCTTTGCCATAATGAATGATCGTTCAATCGACCGATTCGCATTGATTGGAAACCAACGCCGTTGGCCTGATTGGTCTGTTGATGAATATGCCAATGTCCCGATCACCGTCCGACGGTTTCATTGGGAACATTGGCATACTGGTAAATTTAGCACATTATTAATATGCCGCTTCGAATTCTTTTAGGAAGCGTGTATCGTTTTCAGAGAACATACGGAGGTCTTTCACCTGATATTTCAGGTTTGTGATACGCTCGATACCCATACCGAGGGCATAACCGCTGTATATTTTGCTGTCTATACCATTTGATTCAAGTACGTTCGGGTCTACCATACCGCAACCGAGGATTTCTACCCAGCCGGTGTGTTTACAGAACGGACATCCTTTACCGCCGCAGATATTACAGCTGATATCCATTTCCGCACTTGGTTCGGTAAACGGGAAGTAAGACGGACGCAGACGGATCTTTGTATCAGCACCGAACATTTCTTTGGCGAAGAGCAGCAATACCTGCTTCAAGTCGGTGAATGATACGTTTTTATCTACATACAGCGCTTCTACCTGATGGAAGAAACAGTGTGCGCGATAGCTGATAGCTTCGTTACGATATACACGTCCCGGACAGATGATGCGGATAGGAGGCTGTGAAGTTTCCATCACACGAGTCTGTACAGAAGAAGTATGTGTACGCAATACTACGTCCGGGTGAGCTTCGATAAAGAAAGTATCCTGCATATCGCGTGCCGGATGGTCTTCGGCAAAGTTCAGTGCCGAGAACACGTGCCAGTCATCTTCAATTTCCGGACCTTCGGCAATGCTGAATCCCAGACGGGCAAAGATATCAATGATTTCGTTCTTTACAATGGTGAGCGGGTGGCGTGTACCGAGTTCTACAGGATAAGCCGAACGCGTCAAATCCAGTCCGTCACAATCGTTGTCCTGACTTTCAAACATTTCTTTCAGCGCGTTGATTTTGTCTTGCGCTTTTGTTTTCAGTTCATTCAGTCTCATGCCGACTTCTTTTTTCTGTTCGGCAGCTACATTACGGAAATCTGCCATTAAGTCGTTAATGGCTCCCTTCTTACTTAGGTATTTGATGCGGAGAGCTTCGAGTTCTTCGGCATTGGAGGCGTGTAAGGCTTCCACCTCTTTCAGAAGTTGTTCAATCTTAGCTATCATATTTTTGATGTATTGTTATTCAGTTTCTTAGTAAAAACCGTGCAAAGATATAATTTTATCACGAACCATCGAAATAATTTGTATCTTTGTTGCCGATATGTACCGAAAATCCGGCAACTTATGAAAAAGATTGTTTTCTGTCTTCTGCTTTTAACCTTTTCTTTTCGCCTTGCGGCCCAGATTGACTATTTGGAGCCGGTGAAACCTTTTTCCACTTATACAGGCGAGTTAGGCGAATATTATCGTAGTGTGTTTTCTTTACTTAATACGGGCTTCCAGAAACAGCCTTATGCGCGTTTTGCAGCTATCCCTTCCTTTTCGCCGGAGTATGCAATGTCGGTAGAGAAGAGGAACGGACGTTATACCCTGGTTTCGAACACATTATCGCGTACTTATTGGCAGGCAGAGAAGGGGACGGTGACGGTGGATACTAAATCGGTTGTCATTAGTGCTTCCCTATATCAGTCTTTAGGGGCTATCTTTCGTTTGGTGACAGAGCAGGTACAGGATTTGGACGGTTCTACGGCTGGTTTGGATGGAATTGTTTATTTTTTCTCTTCTACGGATGCTAAAGGTAAAGAGCAGATGGGACGTAAATGGTCGCCGGAAAAGGGAACGTTGATGGAACGTCTCGTGTTGGTTTGTCAGTCGGCTTATATGTTATCCCGAGGGGAAAATATTTCTGAACAGACGTTGGCAGTGGAGGCTGCTGCTTTATTAAAAGCATTGCAACAGCGCACCAAGGAAGAGCCGGATGCTTATAAGCGGCCGATGTATATCGGAATTTATCCGGTGGGTCCCCGTTCAAAGACACTTTCCGGAAGACAGGTGGAGGAACCTGCTCATTTCTCTGCGATGACTCCGGAAGAATATATTGCCAGTGAAATGGTTTATCCGTCAGGGCTTTTGGAGAAGAATGTTTCGGGTTATGCTTTGTGTGAGTTTACTATTGATAAAGAAGGGGTTATCCTTCGTCCTCATATTCTACGTTCCACTCATCCGGAATTTGCAGAGGAGGCTCTCCGCATTGTCAAAGGAATGCCGAAATGGTCACCTGCATTGGTGGGAGGAAAGCCGGCGGATAGTAATTACACTCTTTATGTTCCTTTCCGTCCGCAACTCTATCGGAATAAATAAGCAACTTTGCATCTAAAGTCCGATTAATAAAAAAGAAATATTGCATTTATAAGTTGAACTTATACTCTCTCCAATAAATAAAAAAAATAAATTTGCTGTCATCTGTCACAGATTGTAACTTAACTGTTTGATTATGAAAAGTTAATGGCGTGACAGCAGCATGGTGATAGCACTGTGACGGCAATAATGCTGTCACTGCAAAGCTAAGAAGAGATAAACGCACTGCAAAGACGGTATGGTAGAGATGCATACCCAAATCAAGTAAAAATCACAGATGAAGTTTCATTGCCTGAATAGTATTAACCACAGGCAGATAAGCTATTTTATTTATTACCCCTGTACTTACGGGGCGGGACCTGCCTTGTAACCGATAGTTTCAAGCCTTGAAACTATTGGTTTTGCGGTTCGAAACTACAGTTTCATCGCTTTGAAACTTTAGTTTCTCTTGCTTGGAACTATTAGTTTCTTACTGATGAAACTATAGTTTCACACTGATGGAACTTTAGTTTCTCACCGATGAAACTATTCTCCCGTGTAGTTGTTTACTTATTTGTCTTATATAAAATTCTATTGTAACTAAAAAGCTTGTCATTTATTATCTTTCTTTTCAGAAAAAAGAAGTATATTTGCAATCAAGGACCGGACCTTTGACAGCCGGACTTGTATTTATAGGACATTTAATTTATCTAACAGGAAACTAGCAATTTTCAAACAGATGATAAATCAAATGTCCGTGCCAAGCTTATATCCCTATCGATATATAAGTTCTGGTGCGGGCATACTGTATTTTCATCTGTCGGTTTTGCTAGTACCGCTGTTGGGAAATATATGTATCGTTCGCACCTTTTTTATATCCGGTTGCGACGTATACATCTAAAAACAAACGAGTTATGGCAACAAAACAATGGATTGGTATTGAAGAAGCGGCAACCAAGTATCAGGTATCTACCAGACGTATTATTACTTGGTGTAAAAGGCAAGAGATTATTTATTCAGAAGTCGGCGATTATCTAATGCTTGATGAAAACAGTCTGACGGATTGTCTTGAACGAAATATTCGGTTCAGTCTTTCCGAAGAAGAACACAAACGCCGGATGGATGAGAAGATGAAGGAAAATGAAGAGGAATTTTTTCTACTTCAATCGCTGAAAGAGTTGACCCCATTGATCCGGTTAATAATAAAAGAGCTTGCCGGAATGATAAGGAATGATGAAAGACGACAACTATTTCTTTATACCGTCTTACAAGGAAATATTAAGGATTTTAGTGTCCGGAAACATATGAAATATCGTCAAGCACAGAAGGCATTTGAGGGACTTGTACAGGAAATAAAATCTCAAGCGGGATTCCTTAGGACTTATAAGGAAGAAAATATCCGTCTTAGAGCAACAGTACGGATGTATGAAATGAAATCCCGCCAAAATGGCTTTGATAATGATATGCTCATGAGAGAGGCGGAAGAAACGAATCCGGAAATTTTTATTCCCGAAGATATAAAAGCGGCAAAGGCTTTACTTGATACTCCTATCACAGAATTGAAATTCGATATTCGGTCGCAGCGGATCATTTCTGAAGCTGATATAAAAACACTCCGGGAACTGCTACAAATCACTTCTCAATATGGGTTTAGGAAGTTGCGTGATATGTTACGGAATTTCGGGCTGGTTTCACAAAAGAAAGTGGAAAAACGCTTGAAAGAGCTGAATGTACTGGACGTTGCCGGCAACTGCAATTTATATAGGTATCTGGATGAATGACACAGATTGGGCTGGAGTGTTTCTTTGATAGTATAATAACATGGCTGATTTCTTCAAAAATCATTAAAATAGAAAACTTTTCTTCGTTTGTATTGTCTTATAGCCATAAACTTTTAAAACGAAAACTTATGGATGATATGATTAACAGGCATGATTCGATAGCCGAGGAAAATATCGAGCCGAATGGTCGTCCGGCTAAGGACCAGTTTGAAGAATGGAGCGGCGAGGTTGCCGACCGTGCCGATGACGTATTCAAGAATGACAAGAAAGACGGTCCTATTAAAAACCGTGAGAAACGTATAAAAGAAATGGACGAAGTGATTAAAAAGGACCTTGAATAAAGGTCCTTTTTTGTTTTCTGCGATACGGAAAGAAAGTACAGAAAGATGCATACGGATGAATAAAAATAAGAAATTATACTATCATCCAGTAAATCAATATAGGTATTAAAATTCCTATTATCGTTAGAATTCCGCCGATGCCCCACAATCCCTTTTTCCCGGGAACAATCAGTAACCCGGTGATGAGCAAAATAAACATGAGTAAGAGGAATGCATCGGAGGTTATTGTCCATAAAGAACCCGGATTGCGATGTAGCTTATTCAATGCGGTTAGGAAAGCAGGACGATGCATTTCTTTAATAAATGCTTGCTGGCTGGTTGCATCCAACTTGATTACCAATTGTTCTTTGCCAAAGATGGTCAGTTTGTTTTTACTGAGGCTGAAACGGTTATACAGGTCGGGATTGCATGAGAGATCGGAGATAATCTTTCGTGCATCGGCTTCTGTAAAATCGTCTTTATTGGCAGGGAGCTGGAATATATAGTCCACCGTACGTTCCTTTTTCTGATTCATGAATGTAAATTCTTTCCGGTGGTTGAGCAGGAAGCCGGAAAGGAGATAGACAAACAGGATGCCTGCACAAATGAAAGATACATAACGGTGCGTTAAACGTAAGTATTTGAGCGTTTTGGGAGATAACATTTTTATATAGAATTTACTAAGTTAGTGAATGTCCAATTCGTCTAATATGTATTGGGAACGTGAATATTGCTCCAAAGTCCATAACACATAGCGGATATCTACTGCGATGTTACGACTTTTCTCATTTCCTACAGTTTCGTAGTCGGAACTAAGTCCCTGCCAGATACGGTCGAAGTTGATACCCACCACTTCTCCTTTGGCATTCAATACCGGACTGCCCGAACTACCAGAAGTGGTATGTGCATCTGTCAGGAAACAACAGGTGGGTGTCACTTTCTGGCTAAAGTAGTTACTGGGTTGGCGGTGTTCGATGAGTTTGACGAAACGTGCCGGCAGATTGAAGTCCTTGTTTCCGGCATAAAGGCGATGACGGCTGAGCATTCCGTCAACAGTTGTAAATGGAGTATAGATGACTCCTTCGCTGGGAACGGCTGCCTTTACTTTTCCCGTAGAATAACGCAGGGTGCGGTTGGCGTCAAATGCAATTTGTGTCCCCTTGTTCTTTTCAGCGTATGCTTGCAGATACAAAGAGTAGAGTTTCATGTTTTTATTCTGATACGCTTGTTTCAAACGGTTTATTTTTTCTACATACACCAGATAGAAACCGAGTGACAACTGATACAGCCCATCTTGTGACAGTGCAGCTGTTCCTTGTGTCGGTACACTGTCTAGAAGTGCGAGCATACTTTCTTGATTACGCAGGGGGGAATGATCGTACAGGCTGTCTATATAGGCAGAAAGATGTTGAGGGTAATGCTTTTCTACCTTTTTCAATGCTGTGGAGTAGAAAATAGAATCTACGTGTTCCAGATAATAAGCCAACATCTTTTTCATGATATATTTGTCGTCTTCAGGTCTGAAATCACGATAGAATGCTACGGTAAGCGGTTTCAGTTTGCGGATTTCTCCTTTCATGGCAGTCTTTACATTCTTGCTTTTTCTTTGTTCCATTTGCACCAGTTTTTCAAATTTTCCGGCAAAAGGAATGACGTTGGCACCATAAAGTGCGACTTCGCGAAACATCTGGTCTGTGAAGTTCAGTTGGGTAAGACGTTCGTAGTTTGCTTTCATATCATCGAGCAATGTTGCCCCGTAGCGTTGCGTACGGGTGTCATCAGACAGAATCCATCCTGTCATCGCCTGTTCCTCCTGCTGTTTCCGGGCAATGATGCCGGATTCTTTCACACCACTGATCTCACCAATTGATTTTAGATAGACATTAGCAGCACTTCCGGCCTTAATGTTATAGTAGGAATAAAGCGAGTCGGCAGCCGTTTCTTTACGTTGTGTGTAGAAGTCGAGCTTGATTTTGGCAATATCTGCTTCTGCTTGCGTGTCTTTGAATACAATTTTCTCAAGGGCGAACGAAGGGACATATTGTCTTGTTTGTGCAGGATATCCGGCAACCATCACAAAATCATCGGGTTTCACTCCTTTGGTAGAGATAGACAAATGAGCGTCGGGTTGATAGGGGCGGTTCTGCTTGTTGTAGGCTGCCGGTTGGTTTTTATCGTTGGCATAAACGCGCAAGATAGCGAAATCGGCGGAGTAACGGGGCCATTGCCAGTTGTCTGTGTCGCCTCCGAATTTCCCTATCGAGATGGGGGGAGCGGCTACGATACGCACATCCTTGAAGCAGCGGAAGACAGCCAGGATGTATTGTCTGCCACCAAATAAGGAGTAGATTTTTCCTTCTACACCACGACCTTTGGCTTGGGATTTGACAATTTTATTCCCGTTCTCGTTGATCTTTTGGGTAAGTGCCTGATCGGTAAGATTTCCGGTATCTTGTGTGATTTCTGTCGTTACGTCTTTGATAGTGATTAATTGATTGACCTGTAAGTTCGGAAGATAAGTCTCTTCGCTGCGTTGGGTAGCCCAGCAGCCATGCTTCACGTAATCGTGGTTTGCATCGGAGATATGTTCGAGATAACGTGCGACACAGTGGAAGTTGGTCAATACCAGTCCTTCACCGGAGATGAAAGAGGCACTGGCAGAGGGAGAAAATGTACTGTTGTCATAACTTAATGAAAGGATAGCATTCGACAGACACGACTGGTTGATGTCGTAAATATCTTTTTCACTAAGGCGCAATCCCTGTTTTTTCATTGCCTGGTGTACTTTTCCTTGTATTTGAGTAGGCAGCCAGAAGCCTCCATCGGCATGCACGGGCTGTATGCACAACAGGCAGAAGAGGTAGAAGGCGGAAATAATGGTAGTTAGCTTCATTGTATTTTGTTTTTTAAATAATTATTCCAGGTAGAAGGATTAGTTGTTAACTGTTCGCGGATGCGGGTAAGATGCTCGCTGACCGTAGGGGAGAAGAGTACACTGAAAGAGGAGGTACGTGCTTCTGTTAGCAATGATTGCAAGGTCTGGAGATAGCTTTCCTGCAAATGTCGTGTGAATATGTCCGGTGTCTTGTCCGTAAAAAGATAGTTGGCAGAGACTTCCAGATAATGGGCGTAGGTAAATCCTGCTGGTGTTTCGTTCGAAGAGATTCGTTCGGCAATGATTCTGCCAAACATCTTTTCAATAATTGTCTTTTGTGCTTTTATGATGGCTTCGGTTGGGTTGCCGGCATATTTGCATACGGCATCCGTCCGTAGGAAGTTGTATCCGCCAAGCAGTTCTTTCCAAAGAAATTCGACAGCTTTTCCGGATACTTCATCGGAGAAACCAATAAAAGGAATCACACGTTCCAGATGGTCGAAATAGGCTTGCTGCAAATCGGTATAGGTGGCGGGCATCTCCTCAAACGGGTTATCTGTCAGACGTTTTTTGTTCCATTCCGGCAATTGCGTCAATATTTGTTGAAGGTTGCGGATTCCGTAGGTTGCCGATGCGACGGGGTCATTACCGAGATCGGAGGTTTGAACGGTAGGATCAGTGGGGATGGTGCTCGGTGCCATGCGTCCGCAATGATACATGGGGTCGTTTTGTTTTTCATCTATCCATCCGGCTACAGTTCGGGTGTTCTCGCGGGAGAGATAGGCGTATCCGATACGGATGGCGTATCGGTCGTATACTCCCAACAGGGGAGGTAATACGTAACGGACGCCGTCTCCCGGTTGGGCGACATAATTGAACCGGGCATAATCCATGATGGACGGGGTGGTGCCGTAACGTTCTGTAAATTCCGGACGACGCAGGTCTTCTGTATTATAGGCATACGAGGCTTTGAAATTATGTTCCAGTCCGAGGCAGTGACCTATCTCATGGGCGGCGGCGTAACGGATTAATTGTGCCGTTATGTCATCCGGTAGTGTTTTCGTGCGTGCCGCAGGATGGTAGGCTGATGTTTGCAGGAAATACCATTTGCGTAGCAGGGCTATGACATTACTGTGAAACAATACGTCTGCTTGCAGAATTTCTCCTGAACGCGGGTCTACCCAGTGTTTTCCCATTGCGTTCGGGAAATCGCTGACTACATATCGGAAACAGTTGAAACGTATATCGTTCGGATCGAACTCCGGTCCGGCTTCGGCGTATGTCTTTGCTTGCATAACTTCTTTAAAGCCAATCTCTTCGAATGCTTTGTTCCAATCCAGTATTCCTTTGCGTATGGCTTTTTTCCAAAGAGGAGGGAAGGCATCGTCTATATAAAAAACGATGGGTTGTTGAGGCTTCACTTGTTTGCCTTGCAAATAACTGCGTACATCTTTAGGAGAGGGGACAATCCGGAAGCGGGTGATGTAGTTTTCCGCTGCGATTGAGGGAGTATCGAAGTTGAATTTCCGTTTAGGGATATTGTCATATCCTACCCGGGCATCGTGTATACGTGGTTGCATGGGTTGCTCTGGCAGTAGTAACAGCGATTTCCGTATCGTAGTGAGGAAAGGTTGGGTGGTTCCTTCAAAACCATACTGTACGCTGACTTCCAGGTTCTTTTCGTGGACGTCTACCTGAAGTATTTTATTGAGTTGGGGCAGGGAACGTCCTGGTGACGTTTTCCCTCCAAAAGGGTCTACACCTTCTATGGGCTCACTAAGAAATTTGCTCCAGTTTACAACAATCGAGCTGTCTGTCTCCTGTTCTATTTTCCAGGATTCCGCTATGGGAGTGATAGCATTGCGCGCATAGGCTGGATACGAGAGATGAGTTGTATCCTCGCATAAGTTCTTGGAGTCGGGACGTAATAAATATAACTGTTCTTTGTCATATTTCAAACGTATCCATACCGGATCATAAAGTCGCTGGCCTGCATAAAGTTTAACTTTATTATTGGGAGAACTGACGGTCATCACACGGGCTGCTAACAGAAAATCCCGGTTTATCAACCGTTTGGGTATTTCTACAAAACATCCTTTGGTGTTTTGCCGGATGTGAAACATGGGGGCAGAGTTACCCCAAAGGAGGGTGGGAAAGAGCAGCAGGAGTAGCAACCGAAGTTTGTTATTGGCAATTCTCATCATGATTGGTGTAAATTTTCTGGTTGGTTTTTGTGAGGTGAGGAAGGTTAATGGTACAATCCGAGACTTATTCCGAACATTTTGGAATCGGTTTTCTTGTCGGTCTTCAGATATGCTCCTGTGGCTTTGACGAACCACACGTTGGTGTGTTTCTTTATAGTTACAGGCATTTGATATTGTATTTGCAGTTTTCCGTGCGCATACGATGCTCCATAATAGGTCATGTCGGGTAAAAGCACACTTTGGGCGTATTCAGTGGACGGATCGTTGAGTGACAGGTCCGATGATAGCGAAATGTGATATCCGGCTTCTGCTTCTATCCATAATGAACGGTTGTTTTTGCGCAGGAATGAATATCCGCCCTCCATGCAGATAGTTGCCTGTCGGACTGTAAGCGATGAAGACGGAAGATTGTATTGATCTTCTACCGATTGGAAATAGGCGCGTGCGCCTGCGTAGGCTGTGGCTTCTCCAGTGTGATGATTACTCCACAACAGGCGGTAGTGCAGATTGGCATTGAGTAAATCGACGGTGTAACGTTCGTCGTACGTGAGAAGTGTGTTCCAGTAGGAAGATTCGATACCTGTTACCGGATCTTTTTCTATTATTTTTTCCTGACGGTATTCGTCGGCTTTTCCGGTCTGATAGTTAATGGAAATGTCGATGATGTGTTCTGTGCGTCCGGATTTGATCCGGTTCATAGAAAGCAGGTTGTAGGTGGTGGTGTGATATTTTCCCGGTGAATATTTGATGTCTCCCCATACGTCTTCGTTGCCTTTGGCGTATGAAAGGGTGGTAAGTGTTTGAATCCGTTCGTTTTTATATTGATAAGACAATTCACCGCCAAATTCATGGTTGACGAATTCACGTTCAAAACCGGAGTAACCACCAGTGGTACCATCAGTATTTTCCATTCCGGTGAAGGTGTAGTATTTGAGGTTCGGATCGGTTTGTACGGTGGTGATGTTAGGGATTTTTTCTTTTCTGCGATGGTAATAACCGCTAAGACCCAGCGAGTGTTTGTTCCACGTGTAGGTGACGGCAGGAGTCAGTTGATAGTCTGCCAGATTGGTGCGTGAACGGGGGTCTTTCAGTCGGGAAAGATCTCCTACTTTATAATCCAGTCGTGCGCCGAAAGTGAAGTTTTTGATAGGCAGAGTGGCTAACGCTGCCGAGAGGTCGAAGTTCTGGAAGTCGTACTTTCCTTTGATGGAGCTTCCTGAAAAGTAAGGATTGGAGTGGTGGCTACGCAATACGTCGCTCCATGAACGGTTGAATTGCCGTCCCATGTCAAAGGTAAAACGCCCGTATCCGTAGAGATATTTCCCAATTTTTTGGTATCGTTCCGAAGTGAACAATAATTTGTTTTGCTCATCACCGTCCTGAACCCGATAGTGTGTGCCTTGCTGATGAGAGAATTCGAAATAACTGATTCCCCGGTTGGTCAGCGTATCCAAAGAGAGCCCGGCAGGATTCAGGGTACGTCTCCATAACTGGGTAGCATCGGCGTACTCGTATTTTTCTTTTGTCTGTAATTCGATATCTTGGGCATGTATGCACAGTGCAGTTACCATCAGACCGGTAAAGAGTATATATCGATGGTTCATCATCATTTCTGAATTGGTTTAATTATTTCGTGAAGTAGTTGAAGAGAGACTGTACCGGAAGGTTATATGTTCTTGGGGCACAGTCTCTTTTATTTTCTATTATTTGTATTCCCTCGGTTTGATTTCAGCTGATACGGCAAAGTCATTACTGCTGTTATTGGTATCAGCAAGAATGGTGCGCCCGTTTTCTGTCTTGGCTGTTTTGCGGTAGACTACTTCTCCGGTATATCCGGTGGTAGCCTCCGTGTATTGATAGCCTGCATCAATGTAGTTGTAAAGACGTTTGGAATTTTTATCTACTCCCGTACTTTTGTTTTTCAAACATTCTACACCATCCATTATGTATTTTACAGGGGTTTTGACAAACTTGCTTCCTTTATCTTTACCGTCAACGTATACAGTTTCCCATGAGGTTACATCTTCATCCGTACTGAATAATACAACAGAACAGGGACCACCTTGTACCAGATTCATATTACTGATTGTGGGAAATGTTGTATATATCAGTTCTACAGCCGGGGTTGCAGGATTGTTGGTTGTTTTCCCTTGCGTATCTTTAGCTTCAAAGTCGGCTTTGGATAAATCTACTTCATTATTTCCTGTATGGTCGATGGCACTATTGGCAACGATTATCGAGGCTCCCGGTGCAACTTCTGTGACTCCATTAGATGGGAAACGGTAAATCTGCTTTAGGTAAATATATTCCGGTGTGGAGCCAAGCGTATATGCAGGAGTACTTTCCGACTCTACCAGTCCGAAATAAAGTCCGGCTATATCAACGGTTTGGTCCGAGTTATTAAAGAACTCAATGTACTTTCCTGCCAGATAATTTTTATTATTGTTGTCTTTGGTTCCTGCATAGTAAACTTTGCTGATAACAATTGATTGTTTGGCAGAAATACTTGTTTGAAGTTCGATGGTTGTTGACGAGCCGACAGTATATTTCAATAGACTGCCGGAAATCACATAATTTTCATTTTGCGGATCGTTGCCTGTCATTTCTTCATATTCTTCTGCAGTGATTTCGCAGGAAGTAGAGATGTCATACAAATCGGGAATCACTCCTTCGAAAGTGGCTATACCTTTTTCGTTTGTAATGGCAGTGTATTTACCCATTGTAACAGTGTGCCCTGTATATAGAATGTCGGACTTGAATCCTTCGGGCATGGATACTTTCACTTGTACGGTCAATGCTTGTGTGGCATTGTCGTCAGAGGAACATGCAGCCATGATAACTGTGACAGCCGCAAACATCATTTTTGTAATAAAAGAAATTGTTCTATTCATATTGTGATTTATAAATTAAAGAATAATTCGACACCAAAACTGAAATTACCTGTATTACGCTGTACTAGCGTGTTGGAGGTAGAGTTTTTGAGAAAAGGTTCGTAAAAGAGTATGTTGTTGGCATAGAATGAAATGCCGCCTATATTGCCCAGCTCCTTGGTGAGGCGTCCCGCCATTAACCATGTAATAGGGGCTTTGCTTGGCACATTGTCTTTAGGATTCTTGCGTTGGCTTTTCAATGATACCCCTTTTATTTTGTAGTTCTCATCTGCCAGCATATCTGCTGTTATTTCATGATAAGAGAGGTCTGTGTCTATCCATCCGATGGGGTCCATCGGAGGATTGTTGCTCTTGGAATAATTGTACCAGATGGCTTGTGTTGAGAACGAAGCTACCATACGCAGTGCCGGGATATTGGTCACAATCCGCAGAGTGTTCGTAAAGCGGCGGTAAGTGCTATAGTTTAGCCCGGATGGATATACAATTTTGAATGGAATGGTATTGGTTACCTGATATTCAGTAGGTAGATCGGTAGGATTGCTACTGTTGATGTCTGTAGAGTAAGTCTTGGATTCCATATATGCTCCTGACAGATAGAATGAAGTGTGCAGTGCCGGAATCTCGCCGAAGTCAAAGTCCATTTCTATCCCTTTATTGATAGAGACATTCGTGTTTCCTATTTTACCGGTCGTACTGAGTACAAGGTCCGTGCGTTCTGGATTATCCCAATCTATTTTTGTGGCTTGTCCAGGAGTGATAATCAGTCCTTTTTCCGCAGAATAATAGTTGGCTGTATACGTAAAATATTCTGTGGCCGATCCGAATCCGTTAGCGGTTTTATCATGATAACCGATGAGGCTTAATTTATGCTTGTCCGATAACTTTATGTCGAACCCTGCCTCCCATTTGCGATTGGTCGCATTCTTCAATCCTTTAGTTCGTTGCACGTTGTACACTTGGGTGTGGTACATTAATATTTGTCCGACTTTGTCGTCTTGAGGCATATAATTGGCAGCTACACGGTCGATGTACTTTTTGTCGGGATAGAGATAATCCAAACCGGGAGTTTTTGAGTTGAGTCCGAATCCTCCACGGATATTTAGCCATTTGTTGACGGAGAACGAAGCATTTACACGGGGAGAGAAAGAAAAGGTTGCTTCATCCGCCCACGGCTGTAAAGTGGTGAAACGTCCGCCTAACTGTATTTTCAGAAATCTGTTTTCTGATATATCCCAACGGAAGTTATCTTCTATGTAAGCGGCCATCTGATGGATGCTCGGAATATCGGAGAAAGGACGGGGACGTCCGTTACTGTTGGGTTGCAATGGGTAACGGTCGTCATCATTATAATATCCGCGGGCATTATTCCAGTCGTAGTGGTATTCCACTCCCATTTTGAAGTTCTGATATGTTTTCTTTGATTTTACGAAGAACGTGTTGCTGACTTTGGCATATACATTTCCGGGACGGCTAAGGGAACCTCCGCTTGCCTGATAGGAGCTTTGCTCGAAAGGCACATTATAATACCCTGTTTCTGTGGCAGTAAGTATCGGTAGCAACCCGGACGAATTGGCAACAATGGCGCTCTTTTCCATCTCTGTTTGAGTATAGCTGACACCTAATGTGTAATTAACAGTACGTGAGAATGGTTTATTAATTGATAGTTTGCCATTATGGCTTAGTGAGAACAGCTGGTTGCGATTCTTTTGAAAAGTGCCGTCGTCGATGGCATCCGGGTCTTTTCCATTCCAGTCTTTACCCATCATGTAACGTACCTTTGTGTCTGTATGCCAGATACGTGAAAAATCTTTGCTGTATCCCAAGCTAAAGGTGTAACGGTCGAATGACTTTGTTTTCTGGCGTGGATCTCCCCATGCTTGTGCATAGTCGAGATTGAAATTCAGGATACCGGCATCTTTGTTTAAACGCAATCCTTTACCGAGCGAGTAATTCATTGTTCCGGGATTTATCTTTCCCTTGATCTGCCAGGGTGTTTGTCCGATTTTGGAATGAACAACTACAAGTCCGGAGGTTAAATCACCGTATTCGGCAGAAGGAATACCACGGATTATTTCTACGGATTCAATATCGTCCGCGCTAATTTGGCGTAAGTCTGTTCCGACAAATGCGGTACTTGAAAATCCTCCTTGCGATAGTGTACCATTGTTGGACATGGGAACTCCGTCCATTATGATACTCGAACCGAAGGCATTGGTGTTATTGTTAACAAGAGTACGGAGCTGCACATTGGAACGGGACGTTAAATCTGTATTTTTCATTAAGTGTCCCGGTATGAGTTGCATCACGTCATCAAGGCTCATAGCCTGTAAATGGTCTATCGCTTGTCTGCCTATAATGGAGCTGGTAGATTCTCCGGCCGCATTTTGTTTTGCTACCACTACTACCTCTTTCAAAGCTAGCGAAGTGGGAGACATGCGGATCGTCAGATCCAGGTTTTGTTCAACGTTGATTTCCCGTTGCACAGTCTCGAAGCCTACATACGAAATATTTAATATGTATTTTCCTGTGGGGACGTTTTTTAGTACTGCCTTTCCCTCCATGTCGGTTGCGGCATAAGCTCCTAGCGGATTGAGAATGCAGGTTGCCATTGGTAGCGGCTGTTTGTTTCCCCTTTCCAATAACAGGATATGGATGTCATGAGTGGTGGTTTGCTTTTGAGCAGGATAGAGTAGAATAACGGATTCATTGATTTCGTACGTCAGTCCTATTTGCTTGCAAAGGTTGTTGAGTAAAGTGTTCAATGATGTCCCTTGCGGATAATTGAGTGTTACAGTCTGTTGGCTATTAATATTCTTCTCTTCATAGACAAAATGTACATTGGCAGCTTGCCGAATCTGGGTCAGTGCGGTACGTACCGGGATATTCCGTACTGATATGACCACATTTTGGTTTTGTGCCGATACATTGGCGGCAAACAGGATAATGGCTACTGTTTGCATCATCCGGATTAAAAGATATTTTTTCATATTTGAACAACGCTTTTTCCTGTTTAATATTGGGGACGGTTCTCTGTTATCTCAATAACATTTCCCTTCTGTCTGAAGTGTACATTAGAAACTTTGGATAATATATCTACTGCTTTTTGTAATGGTTGGTCGCGGAAGATGACTCCTGCAAACTTTCGTTCACGCAATTGCGGGTCGGTAAAGGTTATGTTGACGTTATACCAGCGCGAAAGTTGTTGCACAATAGTTTCCAGTGACGTATCGGTATATTCGTATATACCGTTTGCCCAGGAAGTATATTCCTGTACCTGAACTGTTTGTGTATTAATTGTTTTTGATTGTATGACAGCTTGTTCACCGGGTGAAAGAGATTTTTGTTCTGTCCCTTTCTTTTCCTCGCAGTATACTTTTACGGCTCCTTCTTCCAAGGTTACGGTAGTTTGATTCTTCTCGTAAGTATTGACATTAAACCGTGTTCCTACTACTTCTACTATACCGTACGGGGTATGTACAATGAAAGGATGGAGCGTATCTTTGGCAACTTCAAAGAGAGCTTCTCCTGTGAGGTAGACTTCTCTTTTATTACCGGTAAAAGAAACGGGATAAGTAAGACGGCTTTCGGCATTGGCGTGTACGCGTGTACCGTCTGAAAGCACGAGTTTATATTCTCCTCCTCTGGGTACATTTAAAATATGCTTTTCTGCATTCTTTTGTATACTCGTTTGAGTGTCGTATCTTAATTCTTTTTCTGTATTTTGAGCAACTTGCATGCCGTTTGCATTGAATATGGATTTATCTTGCGACAGCAGGTCGTAAGATTCTCCGTTATTTACAAACAGGGTTGCTTTCTGTTCCCCTCTGTGTGCAAATAGAGATTGGTCATATTCTGTGAGTGTGTAAAAACTGAAAGCTGCTATTAACAGGCAGGCAGCGGCAGTGCTGCTCCAATAGGTGTACATTCGTATCCGTTTACGGTGGCGGATGCGTTGCTGGATTGATTCCCATGCTTGTGCTTCATCGCATTGTGCCGCAAATTCATTTACCCGTTTCAACCGGTACCAGTTGAGCAAAGTAATCAGATTTTTCTCCGTTTTATTATGATCTTCTTGATTCATCTTTTCTCTCGTTTTATTATATGATCCGGAATTGTGTAAAATGGGTGTCAAAAACGAGAGACTTTTTTTCTTGGAAGATTTATGAAAGGTTTATCAAGAATAAAGATACTAGAAGTAATTTCTCGTTTTTACGCAGTTTCTTCATCGCTCTGGCAAGATAAGTCTTTAATGTATTGACGCTGATATGCAGTTCACTGGCTACTGCTTTATAGCTTTTGTTTTCAATAACGACACCATAGAGTGCTTTCTTTTCTTGTTCGGGCAATGCTGCTAAAGCTTTTTCCAACTCCTTTTCTTTTTGTTCACGTTCATTCTCTTCAAGGCTTTCACATATATATAGGTATTCTTCTTCGTTGAGAAGAATATCGCTGGAGTCTATCTTTTCTCGTTTTTCAATGAATTTCAGTGATGCATTGCGAATACAGAGATAGGCATATCCTTTCAGATTGTCAGTAATGGTTTTATAGAGCTTCTTTTCCCAAAATGAAATAAAAAAACTTTGAACGATATCTTCGGATTCGGAAAAGTCATCCGTAATCTGTACTGCATACATACATAAACGGATATAGTAACGCTGAAAGAAAAGGTTGAAGGCCCTCTCTTTATCCGTACTGAATAGACTTACTAATTCTTTATCCGTTAAATGATTCATTTTTATAATAGAATTATGCAATGCAAAATAACATAAAAATCTTAAGATATAATACTTCTTGTTTATGTTTTTATGATAAAACGTCATTGAAATACCTATTTGTAGGTATTCGATATCTTTTTGAAAGTGTAGATGTTCAGTCGGAAATGCAGCTGTAAGGCCGGAAACATGGGAGATTTAGGCGTTTTTTTCTATGAGTTTTTCTTTTGAAGGGAATAGAGGGATGGAATAGTTATAAAAAAAGAAAAAAGAGTTCTGTTTTAGAACCCTTCTGCGATGTTTGTGGAGCGTATCGGACTCGAACCGATCACCTTAACACTGCCAGTGTTACGCTCTAGCCAGATGAGCTAACGCCCCTTTTTTGTCTTATATGATAACGTTTGTAAACGAATCTTTTTTTGTTGCCGCAAATATAATGCATTATTCTGAAATAATTGCTATGTTTGCGGTAAATAATAGTATGAAATTAAGATATGCTGATTTATAATACAACTTTTCAAGTGGACGAGGATGTTCACGACAATTTCATGATTTGGATAAAAGAAAGTTATATCCCTGAAGTACAGAAACACGGTGCGTTGAAGGCACCCCGCATTTGCCGGATATTAAGTCACCGGGAAGAAGGAAGTGCGTATTCTTTGCAATGGGAGGTGGAAAGCAGCGGGTTACTGCATCGTTGGCATTTGGAACAGGGAGTACGTTTGAATGACGAACTGGCAAAAATATTTAAAGATAAAGTGATCGGATTTCCGACCCTGATGGAGGTGATAGAGTGATTCAACCGGTAAAAGAAAAGATAATCCTGGGGATTGACCCCGGTACGACAATCATGGGATACGGTGTTCTAAGAGTGAAAGGAACCAAGCCTGAAATGATTGCGATGGGGATTATCGACTTGCGTAAATTTGCCAACCACTATCTGAAACTTCGCCATATCCATGAACGGGTATTGAGTATTATTGAAAGTTATCTGCCTGATGAGCTGGCTATTGAAGCGCCTTTCTTCGGTAAAAATGTACAATCGATGTTGAAGTTGGGCCGTGCACAGGGGGTAGCGATGGCAGTGGCGTTGAGCCGGGACATTCCGATTACGGAATATGCTCCTTTGAAGATAAAGATGGCTATCACCGGAAACGGGCAGGCATCAAAAGAACAGGTAGCGGATATGTTGCAGCGGATGTTGCGCTTTCCAAAAGAGGATATGCCTACTTTTATGGATGCAACAGACGGATTGGCGGCAGCCTATTGTCATTTCCTGCAAATGGGGCGGCCGACCATGGAAAAAGGTTATAATAGCTGGAAGGATTTTATAGCGAAGAATCCAGATAAGGTGAAGTAAAGCGACTGATTATAGGGATAGATATAAAGGAAATATCTAGGGGAGGTTTAAATGAAGATGGGAAGTAATTATTTAGCAATATTAGGGGTGACTACAGTGACAACAGTAATGAGCTGCTCCCCTGCGAAAAAGGAATATGCTTCTTTTGAGCTGTATCCGGTTCGTACGGGAAGTCTTACGGAAATGGAATATACGCCGTTGGCAACCAAATTTTATCTTTGGTCACCAACTGCAGAAGAAGTACGCCTGATGCTATATGATGCCGGTGAAGGCGGACATGCTTATGAAACAGTAAAGATGGAGCCCACAGAAGATGGAACCTGGACAACTTCAGTAGATGAGAACCTGCTTGGCAAATTCTATGCCTTCAATGTAAAAATCAATGATAAATGGCAGGGAGACACGCCGGGAATCAATGCCCATGCTGTCGGAGTGAATGGGAAACGTGCTGCCATTATTGACTGGAAGACTACAAATCCCGAGGGATGGGAGAGTGACAGACGTCCTTCTCTGAAATCTCCTGCTGATATGATTATCTATGAAATGCATCATCGTGACTTCTCGGTTGATTCTACTTCGGGAATTAAGAATAAAGGTAAATACCTCGCATTGACTGAACACGGGACCATGAATTCAGATAAGTTATTGACCGGTATCGATCACTTGATAGAACTGGGAGTGACACATGTACATCTTCTTCCTTCTTCTGATTATGCTTCTATCGACGAAACAAAACTGGAAGAAAACCACTATAACTGGGGATATGATCCGGCGAATTATAATGTGCCGGATGGCTCTTATTCAACTGATCCTTATCAACCTGCCACTCGTGTGAAAGAGTTCAAACAAATGGTACAAGCACTGCATAGAGCTGGTATCCGTGTGATAATGGATATGGTTTATAATCATACTTTTAATACCGTTGAAAGTAATTTTGAGCGTACTGTTCCCGGTTATTTTTATCGTCAGAAAGAAGACGGGACATTGGCAAATGGTTCCGGATGCGGTAATGAGACGGCAAGTGAACGCCCTATGATGCGCAAGTTTATGATAGAGTCTGTTCTTTATTGGATAAAAGAATATCATATTGATGGTTTCCGTTTTGACTTGATGGGAGTGCATGATATTGAAACCATGAATGAGATCCGGAAAGCGGTGAACAAGGTTGATCCTACCATTTGTATTTATGGAGAAGGTTGGGCAGCAGACAATCCCCAATATCCGGCAGATTCGTTGGCAATGAAAGGGAATGTTTCCCACATGCCGGGAATTGCCGTATTCTCGGATGAATTGCGTGATGGGCTTTGCGGACCTGTGTGGAAAAAGGAGAAAGGGGCTTTCCTCGCCGGAGTTCCGGGAGCAGAAATGAGTGTTAAATTCGGTATTGTGGGTGCTATTGAGCATCCGCAAGTACGGTGTGATTCTGTTAATTATAGTCAGAAACCGTGGGCGGAGCAGCCTACCCAGATGATTAGCTACGTTTCCTGCCATGACGGTTTGTGCCTTGTTGATCGCTTGAAAGCAAGTATGCCGGGCGCTACTCCCGAGCAACTGGTTCGACTTGATAAGCTTGCGCAGACGGTAGTCTTCACTTCGCAAGGTATTCCTTTTATCTATGCAGGAGAAGAAGTGATGCGCGATAAACAAGGAGTGGACAATAGTTATAAGAGTCCGGATGCAGTCAATGCTATCGATTGGCGACGTAAAACGACGAACGGAGATGTTTTCATGTATTATAAGCGACTCATAGATCTGCGTAAGTCCCATCCCGCTTTCCGTATGGGAGATGCGGAAAAGGTTCGGAAGCATCTGGAGTTTCTTCCGGTGGAAGGACAAAACCTGATTGCATTCCGCCTGAAGGATCATGCGAACGGAGATAGTTGGGAAGATATTATCGTGGCGTTTAATTCTCGTATGACTCCTGCGCGTTTGGAAGTGCCTGTTGGTAAATATACAGTGGTATGCAAAGATGGTGTGATAGATGTGCGTGGATTAGGTACGCAGATCGGACCGGAAGTAATTATTCCCGGACAGTCTGCATTGATTATGTATAAGTAGCTTTAGTCATTATTTGTCATATCAATAACGGCTTTCTTTCTAATTTAGATTCTTGTTTGTAACAAGTCTAATTCTGTTTGTTACATCTGTTGTTCTTTATATTCACTCGGTGAAATTCCGTAAAAGTCTCTGAATGTATTGGAAAAATGAGAGAGGTTGGAGAAGCCTGTAGCGTATGCAACTTCCGAAACGCTTAGATTCTTCTCACGTAGCAGATTGGCAGCTTGTTTCAGTCTGATAGAACGAATGAAATCTCGTGCTGACTGATTAGTCAACTCCTTTAATTTGCGGTGCATATGTACGCGGCTCATTCCAACGTTGGCTGCCAGCATCTCTACATTAAGGGTAGGGTCGGCAAGATGGTCATTGATGGTTTTCATTACTTTACTCATCAAGATCTCATCATTGGACTTCATTTCTATCTTTGTTATTTTTTCTTCTACTTGTTGTTCACCTACCAGTTTGCCACGCAGTCTTTCCCGATTGGCTATCAGATTACTGATAGTAGTTCGTAATAATTCAGTGTTGAATGGTTTTACGATATAAGCATCTGCTCCAATTTCAAGCCCTTCGATTTGGTCTTCGGCTTTCGATTTGGCGGTTAATAATATAATCGGTATATGATTGATATTGATATTCTGTTTTATTTTCCGGCAGAGAGTGATCCCATCCATTTCGGGCATCATAACATCACTGATGACGAGATCGGGTTTCTCCTTCAAAATGGTTTCCAGTCCTTCCCGTCCATTTGTACATTCATAGATACGGAAATCACTATCCAGTTCGCTACGTATGTAGCGGCGTATTTCTTCATCATCTTCTACGATTAAGACGCGATAACGTGTTTTTGCTTTGTGTTTCCTGTACTCGTTAGTTTTGTTTTCTTCTTCCGTTTCATAGATCGAATCTTTGGGAAGTTGGGAGATTGTTGGTTCGCTTCCGGTTTCTTCAGGATTTTCCAGTTCTTCTGCTTTCAAGTGATTACTACCTAACGGCAGGCGGATGATGAAACGGGTTCCTTGTCCGTCTTCGCGGTTTTCTGCTTTGATGATGCCGTGGTGCAGTTCCACTAACGACCGTGAAAGATGCAGTCCGATTCCTGTACCGAAATTAGATTGTGTCATGTCGTTGTCAATCTGATAGAAACGCTCGAATATTTGTTCTATTTTGTTTTTGTCAATACCGATTCCGTTATCGGTGATATCTATCTCGAAATAATCTTTCAAAGCACCCCGGTAGGCATCGTTGTGACCGGTTTTCAATAACACTTCGATATTTCCTCCCTCATGTGTATATTTGAAAGCATTGGAAAGGACATTCATCAATACTTTGTCAAAGTTATTTAGATCAATCCATACTTTCAGAGAATCAGCACCTTCCAGTTCTTTTTCGAAAGTAAATGTGATGTTCTTTTTTTGCGCTTGATAATTGAATGTTTGCATCAAGTCATTGATAAATCCTACGATGTCTGTTTCCCGGAATTTCAGATGCATTTGTCCTTTGTCCAGTTTTCGTATGTCCATCAGTTGATTGATCAGACGTAGAATACGTTGGGCATTCCGGTAAATCATGAGATAAACCGGTTGTTTCTCGGAATGTTCGGCTAACAGTTTCTCTAACGGGCTGATGATAAGAGTCATCGGGGTACGTATTTCATGTGAGATATTAATGAAGAATTGTAATTTGGCTTCGTTAATCTGTTCCATGTGTTTTTGTCGCATCACTTCTTGCCGGTGGCGGATACGTGACAGAATATACATGGTAAGAGCATAGATTAGTAATGCTCCGAGGCATCCCCAGATTACTTTTGCCCACCAGGTCTGGTACCAGGGTGGAGTGATGGCAATAGTAACTGTGCGGATATTAGAGAAATTATTATGGTCGCGTGCCTGTACGGAGAAAGTGTATTTCCCCGGTTTCAGACTGCTATAAGTCACCCGGTTTGTTCCCGGTTGCGTACTGATCCATTCATCGCCTAATTCTTTTATCTTATATTGATAACTAATCCGGTCGGGATTGCTGAATTCCAAAACAGAAAAATCAATGCTGAATGTATTTTCATTATATGCCAGTGTAAATTGCTCGGTATCCATGACAGCAGTATCAGTGATGACATTGTTGCCGGATTTATCCCCTTTTTTCACAGGGCGGTTAGCAACGTGAAAGCCGGTAATCAATACATTCATTTCTTTTTTGATTTCGGTGATATCCTGGGGGTAGAAAGCTGTTACTCCATTGGTACCTCCAAAAAATATCTTGCCGCGTTTATCTTTAAATACAGCAGTGCGTGTAAACTCATTTCCTTGCAGACCGTCGCCTGCATAATAGTTGATAAACTTCTTTTCTGGAGGATTCAGTTTGGAGATTCCCTGATGGGTACTGATCCATATATTTTTTTTCTCGTCTTCAGCCAGGCCGCAAATAATATCACTGGGGAGTCCATCGGCAGTAGTGAAAAGTACAGGTGTTAGTCTGTCTTTATTCAGGCAGACCAATCCTTCGGAAGTACCAGCCCAGATCTCTCCATTACTACTTTCCAATAAACTGTAAACGACATACCCGGGGAGGAGATTGTTTTGCTTTTTATAATTGATAAAATTGTCCGTTTGAGGATTGAGTACGGCCAGACCTTTATAAGTGCCGATCCATATCATTCCCTCTTTATCTTCCAGTAGGTAGCTGATCCAATCGTTCGGAAGACGGTTGATGCTCCAGTCATCGTTTTCGTTGCGGGTAGATTCGTAATAGGTGACATGTTGAGTTGGTAAATTGATTTTGTATAAGCCCGAACCATAAGTACCCACCCAGAGATTCTTGTTTTTGTCTTCAATGATGCAGGAAACTTTGGGCTTGCCTGCGTTAAGATTTCCTTGTAAAAGCGAGGTGGCATCTTGACATGTTCCGGTTTGTTTGTTCATCCGTGCCAGACCATCGAAGTAAGATCCTAGCCAAAGTTCCTGATTGGAATCTTCATAGAGACATAGGATAGTGCCGGGGACAGATTGGGGATTACCTGCCTGATGGGTGTAATGGCGTAATTGTTTTCCCTGATCGTTTATGGCATATAATCCGTCGTTATCCGTACCTATCCAGATTGTAGCTTGTTCATCTGTATGAATAGCCATAACACAGCTGGAACCAATGGTGTTGTTGTGTATTGATTTGTAGCCGTAGTAGTCGAACTTATTTGAAATGCCGGGCACTAGTATCAAACCTTTCTGAAAAATGCCCAGCCATAAATTGTGATCTTTATCTTCGATTAACGAGTGAACCTTGGATTTGGAGAAGTCAAAGGGACCCGCATTAATCTCACTGTCCACAATAATATCTTGTTGAGGCTGATATTCTTTTACTCCTTCACCGTCTGTTCCTATGATAAGTTTTCCACGGGTATCAATGATGAGAGTCCGGATATTCAAATTCATCCGGTTTTGGTAGAGGACAGGTTCGAAGTTTCCTTCCTGTCGGGATGATAGTCTGAAAAGACCTTTTGTCAAGGTTCCTACGAAAATTTGTCCGTGTGCATCCTCACAAATGGCAGAAACGTCATCACCTGCTATATGATAAGGTGCTTTATAGCTTTTAAGCTCTTTACTTTCCGGAGAATAACGGTAAAGTCCTTTTTCTTCTGTAGCAATCCATAAATTTTGCCGGGAATCTTCGAAAATGACATTCAGGTAGTTACTACCTATCCGGTCTGTCAGTTCGGTTTCGATATGGAAGGAGGCGGGATTGCTGTTCTTTTTTAGGGATATGGCGCCTTGTCCGGAAGTTGCTATCCAAAGATCTCCGTTCCGGCGTTCAATAATGGAAGTGATATGAGGATTCTTTCGTCCGTCTTTCCGAGAGATGAATAATTCGTGAAAGTTGTCTGTGGCGCGGTCATATCGCTGTAAGCCATTGATGCATCCGATCCAGAAATTACCGCGACTGTCTTCGAATAATGTCCGTACATAGTTGTTTTTCAAACTGGTGCTATCCGTAGCATTATGTCGATAGATCGAGAAACGTGTCCCGTCGAATTTATTAAGTCCGTTTTCGGTAGCTATCCAGATAAATCCTTTCCGGTCCTGATATACGGCATTGATCAGACTGTTGGAAAGTTCTTTGTCTGTTGAATAGAATTTGCCGGTCTGTGCTTTCATAACAGGAGTGCTTCCTATCAGGAAACAGTATATGGAAAAAAGGAATAGGATTTGTGCTTTCATACTCATTAATATAAGCAGGGTTTATTGGTGCTTTTTATATAGACAAAGATACTATATTAAATTAAAATAGCATTAGCTTTGTTACTTTTCCTTTTACTGATGTTACGTGCAAACCCTTTAGGGATGCTTCTGGGAGGGGTATGTAACGGGTGTGCAATAGCTTGTAACGTACATGCAAGTGTATGTAACCGCCTGTCAATTGCTTGAAACAAAATCTCCACCTATGCTTGATATATTATCCATAAATTTGCATTAACCAAAAAAATGAATTGTCGGACACCTTAAAATAATAACTGCTTATGGAAACATGAATTCCTTACTCTATTCCTTATTATAAATAAGAAGAGAAAAACCTATAACTTGGATTAACCACTATCATTATTAATTAAAAAAATGATTTTATGGAAAGCACAAATCATTATTTTCGACCGTTAGGTCTTATCATTCTTTTCTGCCTCTTCCCTGTATGGGTATTGGCACAGACTGTTTCCGTGACGGGAGTGGTCAAAGATGCATCGGGCGAACCGATTATCGGAGCCAGTGTAGTAGAAGCTGGCACTACCAATGGTATAGTTACCGATTTGGATGGTAATTTTAAGTTGAATGTATCAGCCAAAGGTAGCTTGAAGATTTCTTTTATCGGATATCAGACACAAACGATTCCTGTAGCCGGGAAAAAGCAGTTTGATATTACCCTCAAAGAAGATGCAAAAGTATTAGACGAAGTAGTTGTAGTTGGATATGGTCAGATGAAACGTAGTGACCTGACCGGTTCTGTTGTATCGGTCAACGATGAAGCCATTAAGAAATCTGTAGTGACTTCCGTTGACCAGGTACTGCAAGGACGTGCTGCTGGTGTGCAGGTACAGGCTAATAGCGGTATGCCCGGTGGTAGTTCTTCCATCCGTATTCGTGGTATCAACTCTTTGAATGCCTCCAATGAACCTATCTTTGTCATTGACGGTGTTATCATCGACGGTTCCACAGGTTCGGGAAGTGATAATGCACTGGCATCTATCAATCCTTCGGACATCGTCTCTATGGACGTATTAAAGGATGCTTCCGCCACTGCTATTTATGGTGCGCGAGCTGCAAACGGTGTGATTATGATTACTACCAAACGTGGACAGAAGGGTGAGGCGCAAATAACTTATGACGGATATATAGGATGGCAGGAAATGCCTAAAAAACTGGATATGCTGAATCTGCGTGAATATGCGGAGCATAAGAATGTTCGTTCAGGAAAAGACTATTCGGGAAATGATTGGGGAATAGTGAACAAGGATAATAACTTTGTTCGTCCGGATTTACTAGGTGAGGGTACAGACTGGCAGGATGAGATGTTCTCTAAAGCTATGATGACCAGTCATAATCTTTCTGTGACCGGAGGTACTGATAAAAGTAACTATGCATTGGGAGCAGGTTACCTCAATCAGGATGGTATTGCTGTTGGTTCAGGGTTCAGGCGTCTGAACTTACGAGGTAGTTTTGATGCCCAGGTGAAGAGCTATTTAAAAATGGGTATTAACTTTGCGTTTAGTAATTCCCGTCAGAAATTGACTGTATCTGACGAGTCGTTGATTAGAACTGCTTTATTGCAGAGTCCGAGTGTGGCTGTTCGTAATGCTGAAGGCACATTTGACGGACCGGATACGGACGAATGGGTACAAACGAATCCGGTGGGTCTTGCCATGATTAAGGATAACCGCAATGAGAAAATGGGTATTCGGGCAAACACCTATGCTGAAGCTACTATCATTGACGGACTGACGTTTAAAACGGAATTGTCTTTCGATTATGGGGTAACTAATACTTATAAATTTGATCCCTCATATACTTTTGGTGCGATTGAAAATACGGACCGTCAGGGGACTTTCTCCAAATCATATAATAAGTTCTGGAGTTGGAGAAATATCGTGAATTACATGAAAACTTTTGGAGTGCACAATGTGAATGCAATGATTGGTCAGGAAATGCAGGAGAGCAAATGGGAATATCTGATGGGAAGCCGTATGGGATATTTGTCCAATGCCGCAACCGACCTGACATTGGGAGATGCCGCAACAGCCAAGAATAATGGTAATAGTGGAGAAAGTTCGATTTTATCTTATTTCGGCCGTCTGTTCTATTCATACGATGACAAATATCTGTTGACATTTACTCTTCGTCGCGACGGTTCTTCCAAATTCTACAAAGATAATCGTTGGGGATGGTTCCCGTCGGCTGCTTTGGCTTGGAAGGTTTCCAATGAATCTTTTTTGAAAGACAACAATATTATTAATAATCTGAAATTGCGTTTAGGATGGGGTGTTGTAGGTAATCAGAATGTGCCTAATAATGCATATAAAGCCATTTATTCATCTGTTGCTACCGTTTGGGGAACAGGATTGCTGGCTGGCAATACTCCGAATCCCGAATTGAAATGGGAGTCTACTTATTCAAGTAATCTGGGACTTGATATTAATCTTTTCCAGAACAGGATTGAATTGATAGCCGATATTTATTATAAGAAAACAAATGATTTGTTGTTGCAAGTGCCTCTTCCTGCTTACGTGGGAACTTCAGGTCAGGGCTCTACTTCCGCACCCTGGAAGAATGTGGGTTCTTTGGAGAATAAAGGACTTGAGTTGACTTTAAATACAGTGAATATTGATAAAGGCGGATTTCAATGGAGAAGTAACGTGGTATTCTCTATGAACCGTAATAAAGTAAAATCGCTGGATACGGCAACCAGCCTGATAGATAAGAGTAATCAGACAGGCGAAACAATAACCGTACTGACACGTACATCAGTAGGAAACCCTATCGGACAGTTTTATGGTTATAAAGTGATTGGCCGCTTTGAAAAGGCTACTGACTTTTACTATAAAGATGCTTCCGGAGCAATTAAGCCGGTAGCATTGCCTGAAGGTATGTCGATTTCCAAGAATAGTATCTGGATTGGTGATTATATTTTTGAAGATGTAAACAAAGACGGTGTTATCAATGAACAGGACCGTACTTATATCGGTAATCCTGAACCGGACTTTACTTTCGGCTTCGGTAACTCTTTCTCTTATAAAGGCTTCGACTTGAGCATTAACCTGACCGGATCGGTGGGAAATGAAGTTGTAAACTGGGGGCGTCGTGAACTTGAAAATCCACGGGGCAATAATAATATCCTGAAATCGGCGTTGGATTATGCACAACTGGCTTTGATTGATCCGAATGGTCCGGATGATTATCGGAATATACAGATTGTAGGCGGTGACCCTTATGCTTGCCGTATGGCTATTGCCAAAGGGACAGATGATTCCAATTATCGTTTCAGTGACCGCTTTGTGGAAGATGGTTCTTTCCTGCGTATTCAGTCTATCTCTTTCGGCTATACGTTCCCGCGTAAATGGTTGGCACCGATTGGTATTCAGAATCTGAAACTTTATTGTAACCTGCAGAATGTATATACATTCACAAAATACAAAGGGATGGACCCGGAAATAGGTTCTGCCAATCAGGACGCTTTGCTTACAGGCTTTGATAACTATCGTTATCCTTCTCCGCGAATTTATACATTCGGTCTGAATTTAACCTTTTAATCATTTAAAGTGACTAAATATGAAAACAAGTAAATATATATACTCTTTCATGTTGGCTGTAGCTTTGGCGTTTGCAGGATGCAGTGACTTCCTCGATTCTGAAGATAACTCCAATATCGCAGGAGATAACTTTTATCAAACGGAAGATGATTTCCGGGCAGCAACAGCTCCTTTGTATAATAAGGTGTGGTTCGACTTTAACGATAAGTTCTATTATGGACTGGGTGATGGACGCGGATTCAACCTTTGTGCGACAACCTCTAATTATATCTATCCTTTTGCCGATTTGACCGAAACCGGATTGACGGGGCCGTTAGTTTCGGCTTGGGGCTCATTATACAATATAGTACAGCAAACTAATAAGATTATTAACGGGATCAAAGGTAACTCATCCAATAGCGAAGAAGTGAAGAACCCATATATTGCTGAAGCACGGTTCATGCGTGGAGTTGCTTATTCCTATCTGGCGATGTTATGGGGAAATGTTATTATAAATGAGGATACGGATGAACTGGTGGCTAATCCAATTGTCAATACTAGCCCGGTAAGTGATGTCTATGAATTTGCGATGCGTGACTTGGAATTTGCGGCAAAATATTTGCCGGAGGTTTCTTCTGCTGCCGGACGTGTCAATAAATACAGTGCCTTTGGCATGTTGTCGCGTGTTTATCTGACGTATGCCGGTTATAGTAGTAACCCTAATAGTGCGACCCGTAATCAGGACTATCTGGATTTGGCAAAGAAAGCGGCTTTAAAAGTGATAGAAAACAGAAATTTTGAACTGATGACTGATTATGCCGATTTGTTTATGATTGATAAAAATAACAACTCGGAAACACTGTTTGCTTTACAATGGGTTAGTAATGGTACGTATGGGGAATGTAATACGATACAGGATTATTTTGCTTGTGAGTCGGCTATTACCGGTAATGACCGTGCATGGGGCGGTTATGTTTTTGCACAACCGGACGTGATTTGGGAGTATGAAAAAGGAGATAAACGGCGTCAGCCGACTTGGATGGCTTATGGCGATCATTATCCTGAAATACAGAAAGCAAACGGAGGATATACTTGTGAGAAGAAAGCATCGGGTACTGTTTCCGGAATTTATTGTAAGAAATATGTTTGTGGTTCTAGCAAAGATAATGCGAAGATCACTTCCGGAAGTACTCCTATCAATACTTACATGTTGCGTCTGGCAGAAGTATATCTGATTTATGCAGAAGCTATATTGGGAAATAATCCTTCAACAGATGATGCCGATGCAATGGAATACTTTAACAAAGTGCGCAAGCGTGCCGGTTTGGAACCCCAAAATTCGATTACTTACGAAGATATTCGTCGTGAGCGTAGACTGGAACTTTGTCTGGAAGGACAGTATTGGTATGACTTGGTACGTAGAGCTTATTATAAACAACAGGAAGTACTCAATTATATCACCGGACAGGATAGGGGTACTGCTATTCCTGTAGTATGGGATGCGGATACACAGACTTTGAAGAGAGACGAGGATTCGGATGAAACGAAGCGTGCCATAGGTGACGTCGATTCCAGTATATTCCTTCTTCCTTATCCGGAATCGGAGACTGTGCAAAATCCTTTGTTGAAAGCGGATCCTATGCCTTATGCATTTAAGGAAGACAGAATAACCGATTTGTTTAACTAAAAACGAGAATACGAATGAAAAGCTTGATATATAAAAATAGTATGAAAGCATTTGGCTTATTGGTGAGTCTGCTCATCTGCTCTTGTTCATTTGTTTCGTGTGACGACGATGACGATAATGGCGGAAGTTCTGTGATGAACATAACAGGGATCTATCTGGAAGACGCGAAGTCGAATGTTCCTGACCGTTTGGTTGATTTTGCCCGTTTGGGACAACTGATCCGAATTGAAGGTGAAGGATTCAACGGATTGAAGAAAGTGTATATTAATGGATATAACTGTTATTTTAATCCGGTTTTTGTTTCGAATAAATCTTTTCTGGTTAGTGTGAACAGTAAAGTTCCGACTACAGAAGCTGACGAGAATGTACGTAATACAATTCGTTTGGTAAAAGATGGCGGTGAATACGTTTATGATTTCCAGATTCGTGCTGCTGCACCGTCTATAACGAAAATCTCCAACTGTATGCCGAATGTAGGTGAACCTATCATTGTTTATGGAAGTGGATTGACGGAAATAGCAAAAGTCGTTTTCCCCGGAAATGTGGTGGTGACAGAAGGTATTATTTCTGATCTTGACGGTGAATATTTTATGGTGGATATGCCTGCCGGAGTTTCTGAAGAGGGCGGTTCTATTTTCGTAGAAGGTTCGAATGGTGGTGCTTATTCTCCTGCCTATTTCAATTATAAGAAAGGCTTGTTGTTGAACTTCGACGGAGTGGGTGCACAAGGGGCATGGGGCGATTCTGAAAGTATGATTCAAACAACCGAACTGGAATCAGCTTCGATTGGTGAAGGTAATGTGTCGCAAGGTGCTTACTGTCGTTTGCCATTAGAAAGACAGTTGCCGGTGGCAGCAGCGAAGAATCGTTGTGCTGAAGTTTGGACAGCTGGTAATGGCACTGATCCTGACTGGTTGACGCTGGGTGTCCCTGCTGAAACTCCTGTTGCCGAATGTGCTATTCAGTTTGAAATTTATGTGCCCGAACCTTGGTCTGAATCCGGATTCCTGAAGATTTGTGGTCAGAACGGATTCAACGGTGGAGAATGGGAGAGAGACTGTTATAATTACGTACCGTGGCTTGTAGACGGAAAGATTGTTCCTTTCCAGACAACCGGTTGGCAGACTGTAACTGTTCCGTTTAGTGAATTCTACAAATCGAAAGCATCCAGCGGAGCTTGGACCACTTTTGCCGATGTGGCCGCTACCCGTGCATCTGCTTCTTATGCCAACTTCGGTTTCTATTTTGAGAACTCTGATATTACATTGGATAAGATCACAGGTGCGAGCTCGGATAAAGAAACAGAGTTTCTATCCAAAGCAACTTCCGTGAAGATTTATATTGATAACTGGCGTGTCGTACCTTTGACGAAGCCGGAATATACCGATTTCCCGGACGAAGAAGAGGATGCAGAATAATAATGACTTTAAATTGAAAAGATTATGAAATACAGAAATATGCTTCCGTTTGTTGCCTTGTCGGTGCTGATATTGACATCGTGTGACGATAATAAGATGGAGTGGTATAAAGACCCTACACATGGAGCGGTTACTTCTTCCGAACTGCCTTTACAGTTGGCTGAAAAGATTTCTCGTTACAAGCCGTTGAAAGAATATTTATCCGATCCCAACTTTAAGTTGGGTATCGGAGTGGGGATGGATGAATATCTTGGTGACGAGACAACGACTACCATTGTGAATGAGAACTTTAATGATCTGACGATAGGATATGCCATGAAGCACGGTCCTATGGTCGATTCTAAAGGGAATTTGAAATTTGATAAGGTCGATCAGTTGTTTACAAAGACCATAGAAGCGGGTATCAGCATTTATGGGCACTGTCTGATTTGGCACACTAATCAGAATGCGAGTTATCTGAATAGTCTGATTGCACCGGAAGTTATTCCGGGGCCGGCGGGCAGTAATTTGTTGGATTTGTCGGGCATTGAAGATGGAACCTTTGATGGCTGGAATCGTAAAAATGGAAGTGATGCGATGTCCATTGTGGAAGGGGAAGGACTGACAGCTACTTCCAAAGCATTGAAATTTGCAGTAGGATCTTCTGTAACGGCTGCTCATTCAGTGCAATTATATACTCCTGACATTTCAGCAGTAAGTGGGCATAATTATGAAATTTCATTTTTTGTCCGTTCGGATAATCCCGGTAAAGCCCGGTTGACTTTTGATGGGTTAGGAAATAATTATCCATATAAAGACTGGTATGCTACAGGTGGCAGTTGGACGGAAGCTTTTGAGACAACGTCTCAATGGCAGCAGGTGAAGATCACAGTGAATGATTTTGTTAGTACTACATTTCAGATTGCATTTGAATTTGGTTATTTGCCGGATGTGACTTATTATGTAGATAATATTGTTGTGACAGACAAAGATGCGGAGCCTACTGTGGTTAATCTGATTTCTAACGGAGATTTTGAAAGCAAAGCTATTACTCCTTGGGGAGCTTGGAGTAGTGGAAAGGCCACGATTTCGGAAGAAGGTGAAGGATATGGAAGTTCATACTCGATGAAGCTGACTAGTTCTGTTGACGGAGGGGCGGGCAATGCATATAAGGCACAGGCTGGATATGGCTTTGATACTCCTTTGGAAGTCGGCAAGACCTATGAGTTCTCTGCTATGATTAAAGCAAGTGTCTCAACTACTTTCCAAATTCAAATTCAGAACTCAACGAGTTATGCAGGTGAATGCTATGTAGATGGAAATGTGAGTACGACTTGGACAGAATTTAAGAAAGAATTTACAGTGTCTAAAGAGGATATGAATCGATTCTGTATCAATTTCGGAGTTAGTGCAGGCGATTATTATATAGATAATATCGTATTGTCGGAGAAAGTGGTGGAGACACGTGCAGTCACTCGCGCTTCCGGTCCTACTATCATTGAGAAGACCGACGAAGAAAAAGCCGAGATTATCAGAGATGCTATGGAAGACTGGATTTCAAAGATGGTTACCCATTGCAAACCTTATGTTCATGCATGGGACGTAGTCAATGAACCAATGGATGACGGAAAAACATCAGACATTAAGACTGGTAAAGGCAAAACTGATCTGGCTTCTGATGAATTCTACTGGCAAGATTATTTCCTGACTCCGAAAGACTATGCAGTAGAAGCTTTCAAACTTGCCCGTCAGTATGGAAATCCGGATAATAAACTATTCATCAATGATTATAATCTGGAATATAACCTCAATAAGTGTGACGGTCTGATTAAATATGTGGAATACATCGAAAGCAAAGGGGCCACAGTGGATGGTATTGGTACACAAATGCATATTGCTATTGATTCCAATAAAGACAATATTGCTCAAATGTTCCAGAAACTGGGTGCTACCGGCAAGTTGATTAAAGTATCCGAGTTGGATATTAAGGTTAACACCTCGTCGCCTACTACTGAAAATCTGGCACAACAGGCAGAAATGTATCAGTATGTCATTGATATGTACAAGAAGTATATCCCAGCGGACAAACAATATGGTATTACCATCTGGGGAGTATCGGACAATGAAAAAGAACATGTGAATTGGATACCGAATGACGCTCCGAACCTTTGGGATGCTAATTATGCACGTAAACATGCTTATAAGGGAGTGGCCGATGGTTTGGCTGGTAAAGATGTCAGCGGAGACTTTACCGGAGATTTGGAATAAATGATTTTATAACGATTAAAGAAGGGGAGAGTGAGGGTTACAGTAGTTGTTATTATCTTGGAGTGGATCAAATGAATAACAATAACTACTGTAATCCGCTCGTTCTAAAACTTTCCCTTTCCTCTTGTTTATCGGTGGTTTCAGCTTGAATGTAACATTGCAACAAGTTTTTGTAACATACGTAAACGATGATGTAACAAGCGAGTAATGATTTGAATCAGAATTTCTGGGTAAGTGGGAAGAAACTTCCTAAGTTTGCAAAGTGGAATCCCGATGGATTTCTTCTCTTGCTAAATTATCATGAAATAAAGACATATAAAAGAAAAGACAGAATGAATAAGTATTGGTTTTATAAGGTAGGGTTAGTAGTTGTGTTCCTTTGCTTCGCCTTGTTGGGCGGAGCAAAGGTTAAACTTCCGACTCTTGTTTCCGACGGAATGGTACTTCAGCGTGGGGAACCTGTCAATATCTGGGGAACGGCTGATCCTGATGAAACCGTTGATATAACTTTCCTGAAAAAGAAATATAAGACTGTTGCTGATGTACAAGGTAACTGGAAAGTGACTTTGCCTATATTGAAAGCTGGCGGACCTTATACGATGGCCATTAATGATATCGAATTAAAGGATATTCTTATTGGTGATGTTTGGGTATGTTCGGGACAGTCGAATATGGAATTGCCTGTTTCACGGGTTACAGATCGTTTTCGCGATGAAATATCTACGGACAGTAACTATCCGATGGTACGCTATATAAAAACACCTCTGCTCTATAATTTTCATGCTCCGCAGGCAGATATTCCGGGAATTTCCTGGCAAGCGATGACTCCTGAAAATGTGATGCCTTTCTCTGCTTTAGCCTATTTCTTCGCTAAAGATGTCTATCAAAAGACAAAGGTTCCGGTAGGAATCATAAATTCCAGTGTCGGAGGTTCACCGGTAGAAGCGTGGATCAGTGAGGGAGGGTTGAAGCCTTTTCCATTTTATTTGAATGAAAAGCGTATCTATGAGTCAGACGATTTGATGGAGTCGATGAAAAAAGAGGAGAGGAAGAAAAGTCATGCCTGGAATGTGGCGTTGTTTCAGGGAGATAAAGGGATGCATGAGGCTACCCCTTGGTATGCTGCCGATTATGATGATAGCAATTGGACAGAAACAGATTTGTTTACTTCCGGCTGGGCAACAAACGGACTGAATACTGTCAATGGCTCCCACTGGTTCCGTAAAGACTTTCAGGTGTCTGCACAACAGGCGGGAGAGAAAGCGACTCTTCGTTTGGGATGCATCGTAGATGCAGATTCGGTCTATGTAAATGGCACATTTGTGGGGACTGTCTCTTATCAGTATCCTCCCCGTATCTACACCATTCCTGCCGGATTGTTGAAAGCCGGAAAAAATACAATAACCATACGCCTTTTCAGTTATGGCGGTCGTCCTCAATTTGTAAAGGAAAAGCCTTATAAAATCCTTTTCGGAAAAGGTCAGCCGGAAAAAGGAGAATCGGAGATCAATTTGGAGGGGAGTTGGAAATATCATCTCGGTGCTCCTATGCCCGCTGCTCCGGGACAAACGGCTTTTCATTATAAACCCACAGGACTGTATAATGCAATGATTGCTCCTTTGCTGAACTATACGGTATCCGGTGTCATCTGGTATCAGGGAGAATCGAATGTCTCACGCAGAAATGAGTATAAAGACTTGTTGACGGCTATGATTAGCGATTGGAGACAGCGATGGAATAAGTCGGATATGCCTTTCTATATCATTGAGCTGGCGGATTTCCTTTCACCCACAGATAAAGGAGGACGCACTGCCTGGGCGGAATTCCGGAAAGCGCAGGCGGAAGTAGCCGATACAAATAAAAATGTTACTCTGATTAAAAATAGTGATTTAGGAGAATGGAATGATATTCATCCATTGGATAAAAAGACGCTAGGGCAACGAGTGGCAGCAGCTATCTTGATAGAAATGAATACGAAAAACAGAAAATGACCAATTTATCTATTTTATGGAGAATACAATAAAGACCAATGAAGCGAAAGGTTTCTATAAACTCTCTTGGCTTCAACGTATAGGATTCGGTTCCGGTGATTTGGCGCAAAACCTTATTTACCAGACCGTATGTATGTATCTGCTGATTTTTTATACCAATGTATATGGACTTAAACCGGAAGTGGCAGCCGTGATGTTTCTTATTGTCAGGATAGTGGATGTCCTTTGGGATCCTCTGGTGGGTGCTTTCGTCGATAAACACAATCCTAAACTAGGTAAATACCGTTCATATCTTATTTGGGGAGGAATTCCGCTGACTGGTTTTGCTATTCTTTGTTTTTGGAACGGCTTTTCGGGTTCACTGTTCTATGCCTATTTCACTTACGTTGGATTATCCATGTGTTATACATTGATTAATGTGCCTTATGGAGCACTGAATGCGTCACTTACCCGCGATACGAATGAAATCACGGTGTTGACGTCAGTGCGTATGTTTCTTGCCAATTTGGGTGGTTTGGCTGTGGCATACGGTATTCCGATACTGGTGAAGGTGTTGTCTCCCGATGGTAAAATCAATACTACTGCATCTGCTAACGCATGGTTTATTACGATGACTATTTATGCTGTTATCGGATTGGCGTTATTGATGTTCTGCTTTAGCCAGACGAAGGAGCGTGTGGTTATGGATCAGGAGGAGACATCTAAAGTAAAAGTGTCCGACTTGTGGGTAGAATTTTGTAGAAATAAACCTTTGCGTATTTTGGCGTTCTTTTTCATTACTGCTTTTGCAATGATGGCGATTGGTAATTCTGCCGGTTCATATTATATGATTTATAATGTACGTGCACCGGAGATGTTGCCTTATTTCATGGCCTTGGGCTCGATACCCGCATTCATTTTCATGCCGATGGTACCTGCCATTAAACGTGCCATTGGAAAAAAGCAAATGTTTTATGTATTCCTTTCAGTCGCTATATTGGGTATGGCATTGCTGTATATTATTTCTGTGGTTCCGGTACTCAAAACGCAGATATGGTTGGTCTTTGTGGCGCAGTTCATAAAATCGACGGGAGTCATTATTGCGACAGGGTATATGTGGGCTTTGGTTCCCGAAGTAATTTCGTATGGCGAATATACTCATGGTAAACGTATTTCGGGTATAGTCAATGCTTTGACTGGTATTTTCTATAAAGCGGGAATGGCTCTTGGAGGAGTTGTACCGGGACTTGTTATGGCTTTTGTCGGATTCGACCAGACAAATGAAGTGTCACAATCACCTTTTGCCGAACAGGGAATACTGTGGCTCGTAGCCGTTATTCCGGCGTTGTTGCTTTTGGTCGCTATGTTCATTATTTCTAAATATGAATTGGAAGATAATGTGATTGACAATATAAATGAGGAGATAGAATCGCGCTGTAAAAAAGGCGAATAGATAAGATAGTAGAATGTTTATTACTCAAAAATATAACGTATGAAACTCAAACGAATAATTCTGTTGTTATTGACAGTGATGTTTTCTTTTTCTTATGGAGAAGTTTTTGCGAAAGATGGAAATTCGCTGAAAAAGGCTTTGAAAAACAAGTTTTTGATTGGCGTGTCAGTGAACACACATCAAAGTTCCGGTAAGGATGTCGCAGCTGTTGAAATTGTAAAGAAGAATTTTAATTCCATCGTGGCGGAAAACTGCATGAAGTCTTCTGTCATTCATCCGAAAGAAAATAAGTATAATTTTGCGCAGGCAGATGAATTTGTCAGTTTTGGTGAGAGCAATCAAATGGCTATCATTGGTCACTGCCTGATTTGGCATTCACAATTGGCTCCTTGGTTTTGCGTAGATAAGGACGGGAATAATGTTTCTCCGGAAGTCCTGAAGAAACGGATGAAAGACCATATCACTACCATCGTGAAACGCTATAAAGGCCGTATCAAAGGCTGGGATGTAGTAAATGAAGCGATTGAAGATAATGGAGCATATCGCAAGACAAAGTTTTATGAGATTCTGGGGGAAGAATATATCCCATTGGCTTTCCAATATGCACACGAGGCTGATCCGGATGCCGAACTTTACTACAATGACTACTCAATGGCCCAACCGGGGAGAAGAGAAGCCGTCGTGAAAATGGTGAACGATTTGAAAAAACGTGGAATCCGTATTGATGCCATAGGTATGCAAGGACACATCGGCATGGACTACCCGAAAATCAGTGAATTTGAGAAGAGTATGCTGGCCTTTGCCGGAACAGGAGTGAAGATAATGATAACAGAACTGGATTTGACGGTGATACCATCACCGAATCCCAATGTAGGTGCAGAAGTTTCCGCTTCCTTTGAATATAAGAAAGAGATGAATCCTTATCCGGATGGATTACCGGAAGAGGTATCGAAAGCATGGACTGAAAGAATGAATGACTTTTTCCGTCTGTTCCTGAAACATCATAACCTCATCACCAGGGTTACTCTTTGGGGAGTAGCCGATCAGAACTCTTGGCGTAATGACTGGCCGATGAGAGGCCGCACGGATTATCCGTTACTTTTTGATCGCAATTATCAGCCGAAGCCGGTAGTCGGCCTGATTATCAAAGAGGCTGAAAAAACAAAATAAGTTTCTAACAGAAAAACCGAAAAAGCATGAAAACAGAAAAAAGATATTTAGTTCCCGGTGATTATATGGCTGACCCTGCCGTACATGTATTTGATGGCAAACTGTATATTTATCCCTCGCACGATTGGGAAAGTGGTATTGCTGAAAATGATAATGGCGATCATTTCAATATGAAAGATTATCACGTGTATTCTATGGATGATGTGATGAACGGTGAAATAAAAGATCATGGAGTGGTGCTTTCCACAGAGGATATTCCTTGGGCGGGCCGTCAACTATGGGATTGTGATGTGGTTTGTAAAGATGGTAAGTACTATATGTATTTTCCATTGAAAGATCAGAATGATATATTTCGTATCGGGGTAGCTGTGAGTGATAAACCTTATGGTCCTTTTATACCGGAAGCTAATCCGATGAAAGGAAGTTACAGCATCGATCCGGCTGTATGGGATGACGGAGATGGTAACTATTATATATATTTCGGTGGATTGTGGGGTGGACAACTTCAACGTTACCGTAATAATAAAGCCTTGGAATCTGCCATTTTTCCGGAAGGAGAGGAGGAGGCAATCCCGTCGCGTGTTGCTCGTTTGAGTGAAGACATGATGGAGTTTGCCGAAGAACCCCGTGCAGTGGTAATTCTGGATGAAGACGGTAAGCCATTGACAGCAGGGGATACGGAACGCCGTTTCTTCGAAGCTTCGTGGATGCATAAATATAATGGTAAATACTATTTTTCCTATTCTACGGGAGACACTCATTTGCTCTGCTATGCAACAGGTGATAACCCTTATGGTCCGTTTACTTATCAGGGAGTCATTCTGACTCCGGTGGTAGGATGGACTACTCACCATGCTATTGTAGAGTTTAAAGGTAAGTGGTATCTGTTTCATCACGATTGTGTACCATCAGAGGGAAAGACTTGGCTCCGTAGCTTGAAAGTCTGTGAACTTCAGTATGATGCAGACGGGCGAATCATTACTATCGAGGGAAAAGATGAATAATAGGATACATTAAAACAACCGCCTCTATTTGAAAAACATACCTACTTTTACCAGAATATTAGGTAATAGGGATTTTTCAGGTAGAGGCGGTTATTATTAACTATGAATGCTTAATTTACTTATGCTATCATACTGTAAATTAATTGTGATAACATACTTTGTACTATGAGAAATATATTTGCATTGACATTCACTTTGTTTTTTTGCTTTTCTTCTATTTGGGCAGAAGATGGAAGTGCCTTGTGGCTTCGTTATGCATCGGGAGCGAAAGCGGAAATTACCAGCAAGAAACAATCACCTACATTACGTATTGCGGTTTCCGAATTACAGAACTTCTGGCAGGGAGGAATCCCGGTTACTTTGGAGGTCCGGAACAATAAAGAACTTCGTGCACTTGGAAATGAGGGATATACGATTCAGACCTCCAAAGGTGGCAATCAAATAACGATAGCTTCTTCCGGTGAACAAGGAGTACTTTATGGAACGTATCATTTACTCCGTCTGCAAGCTACCGGACAACTACCGGAATCAGCTTTGCAATCCCTCAATATCTCCGAACGACCTGATTATCGAATTCGTATCCTGAATCATTGGGATAACTTGGATGGTACAATCGAACGCGGATATGCCGGACATTCACTTTGGAAATGGGACGAACTTCCGTCTGTTGTCTCTCCCCGTTATGAAGCCTACGCTCGTGCCAATGCTTCTATCGGCATTAATGCCACTGTAATAAACAATGTCAATGCAAGTCCTAAGATACTATCTAATGATTATTTGCAGAAAGTCAAAGTCTTGGCCGACGTTTTCCGCCCTTATGGCTTGAAAATATATCTTTCTATCAATTTCTCTTCTCCCGCAGCTTTAGGCGGTTTATCCACTTCCGATCCGTTGAATAAAGAAGTGATAAACTGGTGGAAGCAGAAAGCCAAAGAGATTTATTCTCTGATTCCCGATTTCGGAGGTTTTCTGGTGAAAGCGAATTCCGAAGGGCAGCCCGGTCCGTGTGACTACGGACGGACTCATGCCGAAGGAGCCAATATGCTTGCCGATGTGTTGAGGTCCTATCATGGCATTGTGATGTGGCGCGCTTTCGTTTATTCTCCTACCGACAGCGACCGTGCCAAACAAGCCTATCTTGAATTTGAACCTTTGGATGATAAATTTCGGGATAATGTTATTGTGCAGATCAAGAACGGTCCGATAGATTTCCAACCCCGTGAACCATTCAGCCCGCTGTTCGGAGCCATGAAAAAGACGGCAGTTATGCCCGAATTTCAAATCACACAAGAGTATCTTGGTTTTTCCAATCATCTTGCATTCCTTGCTCCTATGTGGAAAGAGTGTTTAGACAGTGATACTTATCTGCAAGGCAAAGGCTCTACCGTTGCCCGTGTGACAGATGGTTCTTTATTCTTTCATCCGCTCACGGCTATTTCCGGAGTGGCAAACATCGGTGATGATACTAATTGGTGTGGACATCCTTTTGCTCAAGCCAACTGGTATGCTTTCGGACGATTGGCATGGAAACATTCGCTCTCTTCCGAACAGATAGGAGAAGAATGGTTGAAACAGACTTTTCTTCCCGTTACCGGTGCGCAAACCGATACTCCGGCAGGAGAAGTCATTCAAAAAGAGCAGATCGACGCTCAACTCTCCCTTCTCAACTCCCAAGTGCTTCAGAAATCGAGAGAAGCAGTAGTAGACTACATGATGCCTCTCGGCTTGCATCATATCTTTGCATGGGGACATCATTACGGACCGGAACCCTGGTGTGATATTCCCGATGCCCGCCCGGATTGGCTGCCTCCTTATTACCACCGTGCCGACAACATGGGAATAGGTTTCGACCGCAGCAGTACAGGAAGTAATGCTACCGGACAATACCATTCTCCATTATGCGAGCAACTGGACAATGTGAATACTTGTCCGGAGAATCTGCTCCTTTGGTTTCACCATGTCCCTTGGAATCATCAGATGAAGAGCGGACGTACACTTTGGGCAGAACTGTGCTACGCGTATGATCGTGGTGTAAACGAAGTGAGAAACTTTCAAAAAGTGTGGGACAGGATGGAACCGTATATTGATTCCGAACGTTTTCGTGATGTGCAACACCGCCTGAAGATTCAGGCACGGGATGCTGTCTGGTGGCGGGATGCTTGTTTGCTTTACTTCCAGCAATTCAGCAGACAATCGATACCTTACGAATTGGAACGTCCCATACACGAGTTGAAAGATATGATGGAATACAAATTGGATATTACCAATTTTGAATGTCCACCTTATGGGTTTAGTAAGTAAATAAAGATATTCCTTCTACGGAACGAATAAGAATATGTTTGCAATTTGGCGTCTTTTATGATAAAATTGTTACCTTTGCGGGCAATAATAAAACAGAATAAAAGAATATGAACCAAAATACATTCTGCATGGCGGGGGGCGTAGCACGCAACCCGCTTGTGCGTTTAGCCAAACCCATCACGGCAACTATCGGAGCGAATGAACACATAGCTATTGTAGGTCCCAATGGTGGCGGTAAAAGTCTTTTTGTAGATACCCTGATCGGAAAATATCCATTGCGTGAAGGAACCGTACAATATGATTTTTCCCCCTCTGCCACCCAGACTCTTTATGATAATGTGAAATACATTGCTTTCCGTGATACCTATGGAGCTGCCGATGCCAATTACTACTACCAGCAGCGTTGGAATGCTCACGATCAGGATGAAGCTCCTGATGTTCGTGAGATGTTGGGAGAAATCAAGGACGAGCAACTACAACGCGAACTGTTTGAACTCTTCCGTATCGAACCGTTGCTCGACAAGAAAATTATTCTCCTTTCCAGCGGTGAATTACGTAAATTCCAGCTAACCAAAACCCTGTTGACTGCTCCCCGCGTGTTGATTATGGATAATCCGTTTATCGGACTGGATGCTCCTACGCGTGAACTGTTGTTTTCTTTGCTCGAACGTCTGACAAAAATGTCGTCCGTACAGATCATTCTGGTACTTTCCATGCTCGATGATATACCTTCATTCATCACTCATGTCATTCCTGTGGACAAAATGGAGGTCTTTCCTAAAATGGAACGTGAAGCCTATCTGGAAGCTTTCCGCAGTAGAGATGTGGTTACCTCTTTTGATGATTTGCAGCAACGGATTATAGATTTGTCATCTGATGGCAACAATTACGATTCGGAGGAAGTAGTAAAACTTAATAAGGTTAGTATCCGTTATGGCGACCGAACTATTCTGAAAGAACTGGACTGGACAGTCCGTCGTGGTGAGAAGTGGGCGTTGAGTGGTGAGAACGGTGCTGGGAAATCGACTCTGTTGAGCCTTGTCTGTGCAGACAATCCGCAATCGTATGCCTGTGACATCAGTCTCTTCGGACGGAAAAGAGGGACGGGAGAAAGTATTTGGGAAATCAAGAAACATATTGGTTACGTAAGTCCGGAGATGCACCGTGCTTATCTTAAAAATCTGCCCGCTATTGAGATTGTAGCCAGTGGTTTGCATGACAGTATCGGTCTGTATAAACGTCCTCAACCGGAACAGATGGCTATCTGTGAGTGGTGGATGGATATATTTGGCATTGCAGATTTGAAAGATAAACCATTCCTGCAACTATCCAGTGGAGAACAACGTTTGTCCTTGTTGGCAAGAGCTTTCGTCAAAGACCCGGAACTGCTGATTCTGGATGAACCGCTTCATGGCTTGGATACTTATAATCGTCGACGGGTAAAGAAAGTGATTGAGGCTTTCTGCCGACGCAAAGATAAGACGATGATTATGGTGACACATTATGAATCGGAACTTCCCAACACTATAACAGATCGTATTTTCTTAAAGAGAAACCGGTAAACATTGTTTTCTGATATTTATTTTGAATTTAGATTTTAGTTAATCGGATACGTAAACCAGAAACAAGAACCTTTCCCCGGTTCTGATTCCACTCCGATTTTGCCGCCTAACTGTGTGACGATACTTTGACAGATAGGGAGTCCCAGCCCTGTGCCGGCAATAAAATTATTCAATTTCACGAATCGGGTAAAGATAGCTTCCTGCTTTTCCGGTTCGATGCCCATTCCTGTATCTTGAACCGAGAATCTGACTTCATTTCCGTTGATTCGGTAATCAATAACAATACTGCCCTCGGAAGTAAATTTCAGAGCATTCGTTACAAAATTCAGCAATACCTGATACAACCTGTTTTTGTCGCTGGTAAAAGTAAGCTCGGGCAGTTCCGGTGCTAAGAGAATCTCTACTTGCTCTGTAGCCCTTACCTGCATAGATTGTAGCAGTTCGTTGCAAAGTTGTTGTGCATCCACTTGTTCCGGGATAATGTCGAAAGTCCCTGCCTCAATCTTTGACAAGTCAAGAATATCCGAGATCAGTTGTAACAAGAGCTTGTTGTTTTCTTCAATAATCGTTGCATACAGATGTTTTTCTTCTGCATCCTCCGCTTCCTCAAGCAAACTGGAAAAGCCTACTATCGCATTGAGCGGGGTACGTATCTCATGACTCATATTCGCAAGAAAAGCAGATTTTAGCCGGTCGGCTTCTTCAGCTTTCTCTTTGGCGCCAATCAGCATCCGCTCTGTCTCTTTCAGTTCGGTAATATCAAAGTTGATACACAGCATTTCGATGATATTGTCCTGGGGCTGGTAATTCCTTACTAATACGTTAACCCGTGTCCAAGTGTAATTTCCATCTGCTCTGCGAATCCGGACATCGCGGGATAGCTTGGAACTTTCTCCTTTTATCACTTTATCCAGGAAGTCGATCATCACAGCCCGATCTTCTGGATGGAAATGGGAATGAATGCCGATGATTTCCGGCAATGGGGTACCCTCTTCTTCACCTACATTCCTGTACCAGCTTCTCAAAGCATACCCATCCCGACTCAAAGCATCGAAGTGCGCGTAACCTACTTTGGCATAATCTCCTACCAGGTCGAAAAAACTCTCGAATTCCTGAATCTTATTATAAGCAATTGTATCTTCGGTCTTGTCTACATTAATTAAGAGGTAGTTGATAGGTTCGTGATTGTGATCGTATAGAGTGGTGACTTTGGTTGTTAAGTCAATGAAACCGGTTGTACTGTTAGGCTGATAATATTTGTTGATTTTGGAAAAGTCATACCGGAATGTAAAATCTGCGTTCTCATTGTCTTTTATTTTCTGTTTTATCTCTTCCGGCAATATAGGATTCTCGAAAATGTTGACTCCCAAAATATCTTCTTTATTGGAAATTCGGAACATTTCCATATCTTTTTTATTCAGGTCGACCATTTGACCGTCCTTATCATATAATTCGATGCCTACCGGAAGATTCTTATATATATTATGAAGGATCCGCTCGCTATTTTGTAGAGCCTGGTGTGCAGATGCTATATGAATTCCCTCTTGGGTTTCGGCAATTCCATATACTTTGGTGTTACCATTTTCGTCTGTTTCCTGGAAGCATGCCTTGCTACGAATCCATACATGACCTTTGGGAGTATCAAACAAGTATATTTCTTCTACAGTCTGTTGTACTTTGTCAAAAGACGGAAAAGTTGCGTATCCCTGATCTTCTTTTAGAATACGCTTGTTGAAATCTTCGAAACTGATGAGCCCGTCTTCTCCTATTCCGAGTAGTTGGGAGATAAGTTCCGAACACTTGTAAGTCTCTGCTTTCAAGTCAGCTTCCCACCATCCTATATTCGCTTTGTTCATAAGCTTTTGTAGGAATTCGCTTTCGTTTTGTTCGTTTATTTTCAAGGTATGTCTGTATTATCAGGTAGTTAGACAATAATTTGCTCGTAAAAATAATCATTTTTGTTGAATTCCACCTTAAAAAAGTAAAAGATAGTATGATTGTATCACAAGGAAAGTATGTATTACAAAGAAAATGGGCATATATGAGCAGAGTATCAATAAATTATCTTCGTGTAAAAAAAGTAATCGAAGCATTCTGTACGCGTAAAGATAAAGCGAAGATTAAATCAACGTCCAGATGAATGGAAACGGCCGGATATAGTTGTGAATCGTATCTTTCTGGAGAGAAACATAGTGTCAAAATATAAAGAGTCAGACGATGGGAATAGAATATGTCTATAACAACAAATGTATTTATATGAATTATAATCTTTTTTAATAAATAGAGTGTTTTTTGCTCCAATTGGTTATCTTTGCGCTCTATGAAACGCAAAAAGTAACTATAAATACATGAATAATAGTCAAAATGCTATAACTGTTATATACAGGGAACATTGGCAAAAACTCTATATTCATGCATATAATCTGCTGAATGATGAGGAAAGCGCAAAAGATGTGGTGAACGATGTCTTTTGTTCGGTGCTTGAGAGCAACGAACGGTTGACAACGGAAGAGGATCTGCTGCCGTTATTCTTCGTCATGGTGCGAAATCGTTGTATTGACCAAATACGTCATCAGAACGTGGTGCATAAAAATGCGGAAAGATATCTGGAAGAACTTTACAGTGGCTGGACTGTGAAAGAATACCGTGAGTATGAAGACAAGATAAACCGGATGCAGGAGAGTATTCGCCAGATGGCTCCACAAATGCGAACCGTAGTGGAAGAATTCTTCTTAAATGAAAAGAAATGTGCGGAAATCAGTGAAAAGTTACGTATTAGTGATAATACCGTTAGAACGCACATTGCCAGAGCTTTAAAGATACTCCGAAAACAATTAACCATCTTTTTTTAAAAAAAATCCTATCGGGGTGTCATCAGTTTCAGTAACCTTTACGTGTTTAATGAAACTATTGACACTATGATAGACCATTCAGATAAAAAATTAGATTATGCACTTCGTGCCATACAACATCCACAATTAAGAGAAACTGATGAATTTCTTCAGTGGATAGGTATACCTGAAAATAAAGAACTTTTCTTGGAATTAATGGCTTGTAAGGAAGCTGTGATACGTGAGAATCTGCAACGGAAACGCAAGTACAGAAAGAAAATGCGTATCTTGGCAATTGCTTCTTCTGTTGCAGCTGTCTTGATACTGGCTTTTCTGATTCCTTCTTTGCTTCCTTCCACTTCTTTACCTGCAGAACAGCCGATACGTTTTTTTGCTGCGAACAACAATGATGAACATGTGGTCCTACAAATGGATGGTCGTAGTGAACAGCAGTTATTGACAGACAGTGTGATGGATGTGAAAGACTGGAAAACTGTCTCGGCAGACACTGTATGCTGTCAGACTTTGACTACACCACGTGGAAAAGATTTTCTGCTGGTACTGGCTGATGGGACTAAGGTATGGCTCAATGCTGAAAGTCGTTTGCGCTACCCTGTGGCATTTCATGGAAAAGAACGACGTGTGGAACTAGAAGGGGAGGCTTGCTTTGAAGTGGCAAAAGATGCCGAACATCCGTTTATTGTATGTGCTAATGGCATGAATACCATGGTGCTGGGAACTAAATTCAACGTGCGTTCCTATAGTGTTGAAGATCGTCATGTAACTTTGGTGAATGGTAAGGTGCAGGTCACAAACACAGTTAACAATAAGTCGGTAACATTACGTCCGGGACAGGATTTGACCTATACGGAAACCGGAGAGGAAAAAGTATCAGAAGTGAATATCGCTACATATACAGCCTGGACAGAGGGAATGTTCTACTTTGAGGATGTGCCGTTGGAAGAAATCATGGGTGCTTTGGGAAGATGGTATAATGTGAATATCGATTTTGAGCGGTGCGAACTGTACCATATCAGGTTGAACTTCTGGGCTAATAAAAATACCCATTTGGATGAAGCATTGGAACTGCTGAATAAGTTGGAGAAAGTGCAGGTGGACTATCAGGACGGGACCATTACAATCAAGCAGATTTAACTATACAAATACAACTCTTATGAAAAAGCAACAAATTACATTATTAGAAAAAAGAACTAAAAAAAAGCTTGTGTGGATGAGAACTGCCTTTCTATTGCTGGTGTTTACAGCAACAGCCTTGCAAGGATGGGCGCAGAATGCAGAAAACAGGCAGATTTCTTTAGAGATGAAAAACGAACCGCTCGGTTCGGCCTTGAAACAGTTCAGCAATGTATCTGGTTATAAGGTGAATTTTCCCAGTGAAGACGTTGCACCCTATCGTGTAACTGTGAGTATATATCAGATGTCTCCTTTTGCAGCACTTCAGAAGATGCTGGAAGGAAAGCCTTTTGAGTATGATGTGAAACAAAATTTCATCACTGTCCGTAAAGTGAAAGCTACCTCGACAACTGCTTCAGGCAAGTTCAGAAATGTTGGAGGTCAGGTAGTGGATGAAAGTGGTGATCCCTTGCCGGGAGCAAATGTAAAGGTGCTTAACAGTCCCTTTGGTGCTATTACGGACGCAGAGGGAAACTTTACTTGTAGAGTTCCGGTCGATGTACATACATTGGAAGTGTCTTTCGTTGGTATGCAGTCGGAAAAGGTTTCTGTTAAAGACCGTAACAACGTCAGGGTGATAATGCATGAGGACAAGCAACAGTTGGGTGATGTTATTGTGACGGGTTATCAGCGTATTAGCCGTGAACGTTCTACTGCCGCTTTCGGTTTCGTTGATTCCGAGCAACTGAACAGACAGATGCACAGTGATCTGGCCTCATCTCTGGAAGGGCAAGTAGCTGGTTTGCGTATGAATATCAATTCGAATACGGGTGATATGAGTCCTATTCTTCGTGGGGTAGGTACATTCTCGCATGATGTGGGAACAGAACCACTGATTGTTGTGGACGATATGCCAACCAATTTGAGATTGAGCGAGATAAATCCGTATAATGTAGAGAGTATCACTGTACTGAAAGATGCTGCCGCTGCCAGTATTTATGGTGCTTTGGCAGCCAATGGCGTTATTGTGGTAGCCACGATGCGGGCTAAAAAAGAAGGTGCGCACGTGAGCATTAATGCAGACTGGTTTATCACTACCAAACCAAATTTCAAGAGTTTGAATTTAGCTTCAACAAGTGATATTATTGATTATCAGACAGCTGTTTTTGATGCCAATGTAGCGGAAAAAGGAAGTGCGGCGAATTTTTTATCTTCTTTTGAGTATAATTATTACAATCCCTTGTTTCAGCTTTATCTGGATCAGGCCAATGGGGATATTACCAGTGGTGAAGTAAATGCTACGTTGAGGCAATGGTGCAATAATGATTATTATAAAGAATATCGTGATAACGCTTGGCGTACGGCTATAACCCAGCGCTATAATGTAACCGTATCACAGAAAGCCGGAAATAGCAACCATCTCCTTTCTTTCAATTATGAAAAGGATAGTCAGCGCGTTATCAGTGGCAAAAGTAATAAAATTTCTTTATACTATAAATCGAATTATGCGGTTACAAACTGGCTGAACCTGAATGCCGGAGTGGATGTACGTATGGGACGTAGTTATACCCCGAATAGCGGTTATACTAGCTACACCCTGCAACAGCGATATGAACGGATATTGGATGCCGATGGTAACCATTATACTTCTCCTTACGTGAATGTGGATACATCTCCTTCCTATAATGGGAGTGTTGTAAGAAAAGCTGAAGGTGTCTCACCTTATAGAACGTTTGGTTTCAATGTACTTGATGCATTGGAGGAAAGCATAACAAAGTCACATGATGTTAGTATTCGTCCGTTTGTAAGTTTACAGGCTCGTTTCCTGAAAATGTTCAAATACAACTTCATGTATCAGTATGAATGGAATAAAGGTAAGAGTGAACTATTTGAGTCGGAAAATACTTATGTAATGCGTATGCTATATAACAGTATGGTTGATACAAATGGAAAAGCACAATTGCCGCAAGGGGGACGTTTTAATCAGACAGAAGTAGAAAGTAAGCGTTACACGGTACGAAACCAGATTGACTTTGACAAAACTTGGAAAGACCATGCAGTAACTGCCATTGCCGGTCTGGAATTTCGTGAAAACAAGATTCCGACACCTGCCCGCCAATTGTTGTATGGCTACGATCCGCAGACATTAACTTCTGATTTTATGAACTGGCAGACCTATCGTGACGGTGTAGGAACAAGTGCTCTTTCTGGCAGAACAATTACTTTATCGGGGCTGTCTGCTACTTTGCACGAGTCACGCCATCGTTATGCGTCTTTTTATGCAAATGCAGGATACTCTTATCTGTCACGTTATAATCTTTCCGGAAGTATACGTTGGGATCAAGCTGACTTGTTCGGGCTCGATATACGCAATCAGCGCCATCCTTTGTGGTCAATCGGTGCTTCTTGGATTTTATCGGAAGAATCGTTCATAAAAGAGATTTCCTGGCTGGATTACCTTAAACTACGTATGACATACGGTATCAACGGTAATGTCGATCAAAGCTCAACTACCTATTTTGTTGTAAAGAAAAAAACGCAAAGTAATCCTATTAAAACGACCTATCTGACTTATGAGGATGATGATTTGCCAAATCCGAAGCTTCGTTGGGAGAAAACAGCCACCTACAATATAGGATTAGATTTCCGTCTTTTCAAGAATCTGATAAGCGGTAGTCTGGAATATTACAATCGTCACTCATCTGATTTGCTGGTACGCCGATATATGGACCCTACTTTAGGAGCCGGTTCACGTGTGGTGAATAATGGTGAGATGCGTAATCGTGGCGTAGAACTTTCCCTTACAACCAATATCATACGTAAGAAAGACTGGAACTTCGCTGTAGATTTTAACTTTGACTATAATAAGAACAAAATGTTGAAAGTCGATCATAGTGAATCTGATAATGCAAGAGTCTTTATCGCAAGTCCGCAGGTTTATTTTATGGAAGGTACTAGTTATAATACGTTATGGGCTTACCGTATACATCGTATCGAGAATGGATATCCGGTAGCAGTGGATAAAGATGGAAATGATCTGGTGAAATTTAATGAAGACGGCACGGTAGCCAGTATCACTTCTGGTTCTTCGCTCAAAGGTACTGATGACTTGGTGAACCTTGGTTCGCTGACTCCGAAATTCAGCGGGTCAGTGGGGTTAAGATTCAACTATAAGAATTTTGATTTGAATGCATTCTTTGTGTATGCTGGTGGTAATAAGCTGCGTAACAGTGTATTAAAAATGGATGACCAGTTAGGTACTCAAACCTTGAAAGGAATTGCCAACCGTTGGACTGCGGATGATTCGAATGCACAGGTACGTATGTACCTCGATATACCGGCACAGGTAAAAACTTATGCCAGCACTTTCCAAGATTGGTGGCAATACGGTGACATCAATGTGAAAGATGCAGGTTATGTAAAATTGCGTAGCTTGAGTGTAGGATATAACTTGCCGTTTACGGTTTGCCAACACCTCCGCCTCTCTTCTCTGAAAGTGAAAGTGCAGGTAAATAATCTGTTTACCTGGTGTAAGGCAGGAAGTGATATTGATCCGGAAAGCTATGGAATGAATGACGGTACACGTGGCATCGCTTCTCCCAAGACTTACTCCATCGGATTATCAACAAGTTTCTAACCATTTTAAAAATATAAGATATGCGTAAATTACTTTATATATTGCCAGTTATTCTCATATTGGGTTTTGCAGCCTGTGAAAACTATGTGGATATTACTCCTACAGGCAAGAAAACGGTGGATTCTACTGATACTTATTATGAATTGATAGCCCTGCCCAACCGGGCCTACCATCCGGCAGCTTTTGCCTTGTTGAGCGATAATGTCTGGTCGAAAGAATCGAATATCATAGGTAATGAATTTATTTCATGGGATGGTATTAACATGACTTTTAATGAGGCAGCTAACCGGAAAGAGCTAAGTGATAACAATTTATATGAAAATTGTTATACATATATCCTACGGTCAAATATCGTAATTTCATTGGTTGATGCTAGTCTGGGTGATAAAGATGTTAAGGAATTGGCAAAAGCGGAAGCAAAGATCATGCGTGCCTGGGATCACTTTATTCTGATAAATACATTTGCGAAAGCATATAATCCGGAAACTGCAGCCACTGACGGTGGAGTTGCTATCATTGATAAATATGATTTGGAGGCTACTCCAACCAAATCTACGGTTGCTCAAGTATACGATTTTATTATTAAGGATATAGAAGAAGCGCTTCCTTATTTACAGGAAGAGCCGGTGAATGTATATCATCCGTCAAAAGCTTTTGGATATGCGTTGGCTGCCCGTGTTTATCTGTTCCATCGAGATTGGAAAAAAGCGAAAGAAGCTGCCGAAGAATCATTGAAGTTGAATAATACCCTGATTGATTATATTGATTTGGGAGCTAAAGGAGGTCCGACTAAGGTTACTACTTATGCCAAAGGCGGTAACCCGGAAGTGCTGAACTATGCTTATATGGGTGGTCCTACTGAAGTTTTGGCCTTTTGTTATGGTATGCTTAGCCCGGAGATGGTACAACTTTTCGGGCAGAATGATGAACGTTTGAACCAATTCTTTAAAACGAGTGACAACAGTGTATACTACTTTGACGAAGGTTCAGGAGCTGCTTTGTGGAATACTTCGATTACTTATTCTAAGTTTCAGCCTATGTCTGTGGGAATGCGTACTGCCGAAGTTTACCTGATTCTGGCAGAAGCGAAAGCACGGCTGAAAGATATACCGGGAGCTGTCCAAACATTGAATCAGTTGCGTGAAAAACGAATCAAGGGAGCCGAAGCTGTATTGCCGGAACCTGCTACCGAACGTGCGATGGTGCAGGCAGTCATTGATGAGCGCCGTAAGGAGTTAATCTCCGGATTTAGTCGCTTCTGGGATTTGAAACGATACAATACGGAAGCTGATTACGCAAAGACAATCACCCGTACTTTCCCGCTGGTATCTACGGATGTCGAGAAAAAGACATATACGTTGAAGCCGGATTCACGGTTGTATATCATTCCATTCCCGTTGGCTGCCCGTGAAAAAAATCCGAACCTGACAATGAACACTAACGAATGAAAAAAATAAAGAGAAAACTATGCGAAAGATTTTGATGATGGCTGTGTTGGCGTTCCTGTCCTTGCAAGGTGTGGGAGCTCGTGCCAGTGGTATATCTCTTCTGGAAAGTGGAAAGAAGAAACTGGTAGCACAGGAAGATACGGTCAAGAAAGACACTGTTAAGAAAGTAACGGCTTATGAAAAACTGTTGAAAGATGGAGGAAGTGAATCTGAGGGTATGTTTACGGTACGCCACATCAAAGATAACTGGTATTTTGAAGTGCCGGATACTCTTTTAGGACGGTTGTTGTTGGCTGTGACCCGGTTTAAAGCAGTGCCACAGGGTTTCAAAATGCTTAGCGGAGAAGAGGTGAACCGGAGTGTTGTTTATTGGGAACAGCATGATGATAAGACTCTCTTTTTACGCGAATATGTGCAATCACAGTTTGCCCGTCCGGGTGATAACATTGCCGAGGCATTGAAACAATCGACTGTAGATCCTGTAATCTATAAATTTGATGTAATCGGTAGAAATCCGGAGACTCAGGCACAGCTCATTGATGTATCAAAACTCTTTTTAGGTGATAATAAATTGTGTGGCTTTACCTCAAGCGACCGTTCCATTCTTGGCATTGGTACTTTAGCCCAGGACCGCACATTTATGGATACGATAAAAACCTATCCTATCAACGTGGAGGCAGTGACTTTGCGTACTTATAGTATTAGTGCTGGTAGACTACCGGCTGCACAGACTGGTTCGGTGACTGTGAAACTGAATACAAGCATCGTGATGTTACCCAAAGAACCGATGCAGCCACGGTTTGCCGATGACCGGGTGGGATTTTTCCAAAACTCGTTGACCGAATTTTCGGACGACCAGCAGACTACCGATCGTGGAGCCATCATCCAGCGCTATCGGTTGGAACCGAAAGATCCGGAACGTTACCGTCGGGGACAACTCTCCGAACCGAAAAATCCCATTATCTACTACATTGATCCGGCAACACCGAAGAAGTGGATACCTTATCTTAAAGCAGGTGTCGAAGACTGGAATACAGCATTTGAAGCTGCCGGATTCAAGAACGCTATAATAGCTAAAGAATGGCCGAACGATCCCAATATGAGTTTGGACGATGCGCGTTATAGTGTGATACGTTATCTACCCTCCGAAACGGAGAATGCTTACGGTCCGCGTATTGTCGATCCGCGTAGTGGAGAAATTATGGAAAGTCATATTTGTTGGTATCACAACGTAATGAACTTACTCAAAAAGTGGTATATGGTGCAGTGCGGGCCACTGGATAAGCGCGCACGCACGATGACTTTTGACGACAAATTAATGGGCAGTCTGATTCAGTTTGTCTCTTCACATGAAGTGGGGCATAGTATCGGCTTACGGCACAATATGGCAGCCAGTTCGGCTACTCCGGTAGAGAAACTGCGTGATAAAGCTTGGGTAGAAGCCAATGGTCATACGGTATCAATCATGGATTATGCGCGGTTTAATTATGTAGCCCAACCGGAAGATCGGATTTCCGAAAAAGGATTGTTCCCTCGTATCGGTGTTTATGACAAATGGGCTATCCAATGGGGATATCGCTATCGTCCGGAATTTAAGGATCCTTATAAAGAAAAAGACGTATTACGTGCCGAAGTAACCAAAAAACTGCGGGGAGATCATCGCTTGTGGTTTGTTGGTGATGAAGGAAAGGGATTTGATCCCCGTAGCCAGAGTGAGGACTTGGGCGACAATAATATGAAAGCCAATGAATACGGTATAAAGAACCTGAAAAGAGTGATGGAAAACATACTGACCTGGACAGCACAGCCTGACGGAGAGTACACTGACTTAACCACCATTTATAATTCGGTTCGTGCCCAACATCTGAAGTATACCCTGCAAGTGCAGAAGAACATAGGAGGACGCTATACCAATAATTTGCCGGATCTCAAAGTGCATGATTATCTGCCACGCAGTTTGCAGAAAGAAGCTGTTGAATGGTTGGGACGCAATTTGTTTGTAGCTCCACTCTGGCTCTACCCTGATGAAGTGGTGAGTCGTACCGGAGTCAAACCGGTGGATGAGATTCGTGACCGCCAAAGCTCTGTTGTAGCTTTGCTACTTGCACCGGGAATGTTGTATAATATTTACTCAACCTCATTGTGTTCTTCGGAATCGTATGCACTCGATGATTATTTGAACGATGTATTTACTGCAATATGGAAACCGTTGAATGATCCCAATGAACTGGAGAATAATTTCCGCCGTCAGTTGCACCGGACTTATCTGGGGTTTGTCGAAGGAATGATTAAACCTAGTAGCAAAGATGGTGCCAATGCAAATCTGGCAATCAGCCGTTCTGATATTCAGCTTTTTGTAGAACAGCATTTAGATAAGATTGAAGAGTCAGTAAAAGAGCAACTTGCTGCTTCTAAGGAGGGAGATCTCAATTACCGGCATTATGCGGCATTGCTGCGCAACGTTCAGAAAATAAAAGAAGGATATTATGGAAAAGATGCTGATACGCGGTCTTCTGATAAATAGCTTTGAGGAAAACGAAGAATAGAAAAAAATAGAAAAGTAGAACAGATTTTCTTGTATATATAAACTCTCTCTTTTTACTTTTACAGACTTACTCTTCTCTAATGATAACCTTGCTTTGATGAATCATCATCCATAATGCAAGCTTAGAATTAGAGGAGGGTATTTTTTTATATCCCTGATTACTGCATCCCGCTTCTTTGTAGAAAGAATCATTATTTCTGGGTATTGACAACTATTTATTTTCTAGTGAACTTTGTGAAGAAACAATCTGTTGTATATATAAAAAGAAGAAAGGAGAATTTTAGAAATGAAAAAGATAGTATTACTTCGTCACGGAGAGAGTGCATGGAATAAAGAAAATCGTTTTACGGGCTGGACAGATGTAGATCTGACAGAAAAGGGAGTTGCCGAAGCTGAAAAAGCCGGAGAGACATTGAAAGAATATGGTTTCAATTTTGATAAGGCTTATACTTCCTATTTGAAGCGTGCGGTGAAAACCTTGAACTGTGTTCTCGATAAGATGAATCTGGACTGGATACCTGTAGAGAAAAGCTGGCGCTTGAATGAAAAGCATTATGGTGAATTGCAGGGATTGAATAAAGCCGAGACTGCCGAGAAATATGGAGAAGAACAAGTGCTAGTGTGGCGTCGTAGCTATGATATAGCTCCCCATCCTCTTTCAGAAAGTGATTTGAGAAATCCCCGTTTTGATTACCGTTATCATGAAGTACCCGATGCGGAGTTGCCTCGTACTGAATCGTTGAAAGATACCATTGAACGTATTATGCCTTATTGGGAAAGTGATATATTTCCTAGTCTGAAAACAGCTCATACGCTGTTGGTGGTCGCTCATGGCAATAGTTTGAGAGGCATCATCAAGCATCTAAAAAACATCTCCGATGAAGATATTGTCAAGCTGAATCTACCTACGGCTGTGCCTTACGTATTTGAGTTTGATGAAAACCTGAACGTTGCTAATGACTATTTCCTGGGAAACCCGGAAGAGATCAAAAAACTGATGGAAGCAGTAGCCAATCAGGGAAAGAAAAAATAGAAAAGTTACACATTAAAAAAAGAAGTTATGAGTAAAGTAGTAGAATTATTAAGAGATAAGGCCTGTTATTACCTGGACCACACTTGCGAAACCATTGATAAATCATTGATTCATGTTCCGTCTCCCGATACAATAGATAAAATCTGGATTGATTCGGACCGGAGCATCAGAGTATTGAACAGTCTGCAAACGTTGTTGGGACATGGCCGCCTGGCAAATACCGGTTATGTGTCTATACTTCCTGTCGATCAGGACATCGAACATACTGCCGGAGCATCGTTTGCCCCCAATCCGATCTATTTCGATCCGGAAAATATCGTAAAACTGGCTATTGAAGGAGGCTGTAATGGAGTAGCTTCTACCTTTGGGATTCTTGGATCCGTAGCACGTAAATATGCCCATAAAATACCTTTTATCGTTAAGTTGAATCACAATGAATTACTTTCTTATCCTAACAGTTTCGACCAAGTATTGTTTGGTACCGTTAAAGAAGCCTGGAATATGGGAGCAGTAGCGGTAGGCGCCACTATCTATTTCGGTTCGGAACAGAGTCGCCGTCAGCTCGTGGAGATAGCCGAAGCTTTTGAATATGCTCACGAACTGGGGATGGCAACCATTCTTTGGTGTTACCTGCGCAATAATGATTTCAAGAAAGGTGCTGTCGATTATCATGCTGCCGCCGACCTGACAGGACAGGCCGACCGTTTGGGAGTGACTATCAAAGCTGATATTGTGAAACAGAAACTTCCGACTAATAATGGTGGCTTCAAAGCTATCGGTTTCGGAAAGATCGACGAGCGTATGTATACCGAACTTGCTTCCGAACATCCGATTGACCTTTGCCGCTACCAGGTAGCCAACGGCTATATGGGACGCGTTGGTTTGATTAACTCCGGTGGAGAATCTCACGGTTCTTCCGATTTGCGTGATGCAGTCATTACAGCTGTAGTCAACAAACGTGCAGGAGGTATGGGATTGATTAGCGGACGTAAAGCGTTCCAGAAACCAATGAACGAAGGGGTGGAATTATTGAATACTATTCAGGATGTATATCTTGATTCGTCAATAACGATTGCATAATCAGAGATGAATGGAAATAAATTATTATCTTTGACTATTAGATCGTTAACCATTAAAAATTAAGAGTATGAAATTTTTTATTGACACAGCTAATTTGGAGCAAATTCAGGAGGCTTATGACCTCGGAGTACTTGACGGAGTGACTACCAACCCTTCGCTGATGGCGAAAGAAGGTATCAAAGGAACGCAGAATCAGCGTGAACATTATATCAAGATATGCAAGATTGTCAACGGAGATGTCAGTGCCGAAGTGATAGCAACCGATTATGAAGGAATGATTCGTGAAGGTGAAGAACTTGCCGCGCTCAATCCGCATATTGTAGTAAAAGTTCCCTGTATTGCCGATGGCATTAAAGCGATCAAACATTTCACGGAAAAGGGAATCCGTACTAACTGTACATTAGTCTTTTCAGTAGGACAGGCATTACTGGCAGCTAAAGCCGGAGCTACCTATGTTTCGCCTTTTGTCGGTCGTCTGGACGATATTTGTGAAGATGGAGTAGGGCTTGTGGGAGATATTGTACGTATGTATCGTACCTATGATTACAAGACACAAGTGCTCGCTGCTTCTATCCGCAATACGAAACATATTATCGAATGTGTGGAAGTGGGAGCGGACGTTGCTACTTGTCCGTTGAGTGCTATCAAGGGTTTATTGAATCATCCGTTGACGGATTCGGGATTGAAGAAGTTTCTGGAAGACTATAAAAAAGTCAATGGTTGAGTAAGTAATGAAACTTGCAGTATATTAAAATTTTTAGGCACGGATTATTTGCTCAGGTCTTAGAATTCCGTGCCTAAAGAATATTTGTTTTTTCGGGTAGCTGCTCATTACTCTTTTTTCCGTTCCTGTTTTCTCTTCTCCTTATATTGAGTTGGCGTTTCTCCTGTATATTGTTTGAAAGCCGTACTGAAATAGCGTGAAGTAGTGAAGCCGACCTTCTCGGCAATTTCCGTGAACGACATGTCCGTACTGGTGATTAATGTGATCGCTTTCTCCATCCGGAATTTATTAATGTAATCATTGGCTCCCATATCGGTCAGAGCTTTTAGCTTATTGTAAAGGGAAGCCCGGCTCATACCTATCTCCTTGCAGATAAAAGTGACGTCCAGATTGCTGCTATCCAGATGTTCCTGAATAATTTTATTCAGTTTCAGCAGAAATGTTTCATCTGCCTGGCTGAAAGTGCTCTCTTCCGGCGCAGGGACTAATCCTGTATTCAAATATCTTTTCTTGATAGATTCGCGGTTTTTCAATCGGTTGCGAATGATTTCCATTAGCATTTCTATCTCAAAGGGCTTAGTCAGATAAGCGTCCGCCCCGTTCTTGTAGCCACTCAACTGACTTTGTTTATCATCTCTTGCTGTCAGCAGAATGATAGGAATGTGACTGATCGTAATATCTTCCTTTATATTTTTGCAAAGTTCATATCCATTCATTCTCGGCATCATCACGTCACTGACGATAATATCCGGAGCATGATTTCTGGTCAGTTGAAGGGCTTCCACACCATCGGAAGCAATCACTACCCGTTTGAAATATTCTCCCAGTGACTTTTTCAGAAAATCCGTCAAATCCGGATTGTCATCCACCACTAGAATACTGTAAGGACTCGTATCGAACGTATTTTCCTCCGGTAACTGTTCTTTGCTATCATCGTTCATCAATTCGTTCAGATATGCCTTCGGCTGACAGACGATCTCTTCCGATTGTTGTCTCAAGGGTAGTTCAAAGAAGAATGTTGCACCAGCTTCCTGATTATCCCGTGCACCGATGGAGCCTCCGTGTAGTTCTACCAGAATCCTGGAATAAGATAATCCGATACCTGTGCCGCTTTGCTCTCCTGTACCTTGATAGAAACGGGTGAAGAGTTTTTGTGTATTTACTTGTTTCAATCCGTTTCCCCGGTCAATGATGGAGATACGTACGCTATTTTTCTCGGAAAGCAACTCCGATGTAATTGTTATTTCTGCATCTTGTGGACTGTGTTTCAAGGCATTGATAAGCAGATTGCTTAGAATAATCTCACACTTATCTTTATCGAAACTTACAGTATTGACCTGTGGGTCAAGCTGATAGCGGATACGGACGTTTTTAGCTTCACCTTCGCTGACGAAATCTTGGGATACATGTTCAATCCATTGATTGAGAGCATACGGCTGTATCTGCAATTTACTTTCCCCAACCTCCATTTTGCGTACATCGAGTACCATATTAATAAGGTTTTTCATTCGCTGTGACTGGCGATAGATTGCTTTTATAGGTAAATATTGTGTATCTTCGGCAGAAAGCGATTTCAGTATCCGGCTAAGCGGTGCGTGTATGAGCGTTAAAGGTGTGCGCAGCTCATGACTGATATTAATAAGGAAACGTACTTTTTCTTCATATACCTGTTGTTCATGTTCCTTCATTGCCCATTTCAGTTTTTCTTCCTTACGCTTTAGAGTTCTTCGGAAAGTTTCAATAATAGCGGCAGCAGTAAGAACGGTACAGCTAAGAATAAACCACCATGTCCGATACCAGGGAGGGAGAATGGTTAGTTCCAGTACTTCCTGACTGGGAATCCAACTGCCATCTTTAGCTGTACATGAAGCCATAATCTTATAACTTCCCGGAGGAAGTGAACGTATAGCCAGTTCGGGATTGTACGATTCGATTTGCTGGTCATTCAGCCCTTCTATCTGGTATCTGTACACTTTCTGTCGGAAAATGTCCTTCTCTTTCGACATGATCCGGATAGTGATATTACTGTTCCAGGGAGCGGAGATCCCTGTTGGTCGATTGGTTAATTCGTTATTCACGGATTCTCCATTGATGATGACATCGGATAATTGGAGTTGGGGAAGTTCAGAAGTTGTTAATGGTATTTTGCAGTTAATGTGCAGTAAACCTTTTACTCCACCCATATAGACGTCTCCCTGCATACTTAACAGGCGGGGTTTGGAAAGATATTCGTTCTGGATTACGCCGTCTGATTCGCCGAATAGAACGAACTTTTTTTCTTTGATAAGCCAAGCGAAAAGCATGCTGTCAGCTCCTATCCATACTTTTCCTTGCTGGTCGCATACGATCAAAGTGATTTCACTAAATAGAGAGGTCGGGATCGGAGTCTGTATTTTGGTGGCGGGATTGTAGTGTACCAATCCGTAATTGTTCCCAATCCAGAAGTTTCCCTCTTCGTCTCTTGAAACGGAGTTGATGGTCGTGTCTTTCCAGCATCTGTATAGGGCTTTCAGCCGGTTTGTATGGTTGTCCAGTTCATATATGTGCTTCGTATCATTTAGATAAGTGGTGTTCCTATAATTGCCGATTGGCAGGAGAGCACCGATAATATCTTGTTCTTCCTGTTCTATAGCGGTACTGAAAGTACGTGTATTCAAATCATATATATAGATATGTTCTCCAAGGAACAGAATGCTGTGATGAGTGTTCCGGAGTAGATTTACAGCCTTGCCTCGATTGCATAAGAGTGCTGTTGTTTCAGCGTCGACAATGGTGAAAGGTTGTTTTTCTCCAGTTGCCGGATTGAAAATAAATACTCCTTGTGAGAAAATAGAAATTAATAATTTACCGGGAGTAAACTGACAGATAGAGGCAACTTTGTCTTCCCAGGTTGAGGGATAATGAGTAAATTTCTCTGTGAGCGGATTAAAGTTGTTGATACCTCCTCCGTCCGTGCCTACCCAGATTTGATCTTGAGATTCCTGGAAAAGACTTAGAACGGTATTGTTGCTAAGTCCCCGGTCGTTGCCGGGTGGTACGTCTGTATATGTTTTCATGGAAACTTCCCGGATGCTGATTAGTCCGTTGCGGATGCTGCCTGCCCATATATTGTTGTTGTAGTCGTTGTATAGGCATAAGATAGAGTTGGCGGGAAGTGAATAGTTGTCACTTCCGGGCACATGTTCCAGCAGAGAAAAATGTCCGGTTTCCGGGTCGAGAATATTAATGCCTCCTCCGTCTGTTCCAATCCAGATTTCTCCTTCCCGTTCGGCGAGACTTAGTACAACATTGTTACTTAGAGAAGAGTTGTGGGTAGTATATGTAGCCAGTAGTTTACCGTCGTGTGTCAGGCAGTTCAGCCCTCCGTTGTAAGGGGCTACCCAGATTCTTTTTTGTGAGTCTATGAGTACGTTCATTATTTCCTTTCCGCAATCGAAAGGAGGACGGCGGCATTTTCCGGTATTCAGGTCAAGCAGGAGTAGTCCTTGCCAGCGACTACAACAAAGTAATGTTCGTTTATCCCATAGACTTAGCAGAGTCACATTATAATTGGGCTCTAGGTCAAACGTTTGCAGGAGGCGGAAAGTGGCATCCTGATAATTATAGAAAAAGATTTTATTTTTCGAACCGAATAACACTCCATCATCAGTCAGGCAGACGGAATGGGCGATGATATTATTTCCTGTTTCATCAGTCGGTATAAGAAAGTCATCGCTTTGCCGCTGATAACGTGCCACTCCCTTATCTGTCAGAATCCATATATTGTTTTGTACATCTTCTATCAGCTGGTAGATTAAATTGTGAGGAATGGAATGAGGGTTGTTTGACTGATGGACATACTTTTTAAGTTCATGTCCGTCATATCGTCCCAGTCCGGAGCGGGTTCCAATCCATACAAAACCTTGTTTGTCCGTTAAAATACATCTCACGGTGGAAGGAAGGCCATCTTTTAGTGAGATTTGCTTATAGTAATAATGACCGGCTTGAAGAGGGGAAACGCCGATAAACAGTGTGATAAATGCGATGCATAGTAGTAAAAAGGTCTTTCTTCTCATGAGATTAGGTCAGTTAAACTAAAACAAAGATAATACATTCGGATGAATATTGGTTGAAAAGCAAACTTATTTTGCATTCCTTCAAGTAAGAGAGTGGTATTTACTTGCTTTTCTCTATTTAATTTTGTATCTTTAAAGCTTTCCGACCTTTTAAGAATAGTTTGTCCCCTTGTAATGGGATAATAGTCATCTTATAGGGTGCTATTTGTCACTTTACAAAATGACTATCGTCACCTTATAAAGAGATGACTACTCGACTGCATAAACTATTATAAATTTCTGTACTGAAAATCTTTAATCTCTGCACTGAAAATCTTTGAATACAATGAGATTTGCTAATTCTTCATCTTATATTCATAGGGAGCCATTCCAACAACTATTTTAAATAACCGGCTTATTGGAAGTAAAGGCCTGTACACAGCAGATTAGGTAAAGTAGGCGGTTTTTATCAGCGGGAAGATAGTATTATTTAACTAGATTCTCTATCTTTGCTCGAAAATATACGACTATGATTACTGAAGAACTACAGAAACTTTATCAGTCATATACGGGCGTTCCCGCTGAAAACATAACAGAATTACCGTCTTCCGGTTCCAACCGTCGTTATTTTCGGTTGACGGGTATTCAGCCGTTGATTGGAGTCTACGGGGCTTCAATAGATGAGAATGAAGCATTTCTTTATATGGCGGGGCACTTCCGTAAGTGCGGTCTGCCTGTTCCCGAAGTTCGCATTGTCTCGGAAGATAAAACCTATTATTTGCAGGAAGATTTGGGAGATGCTCTATTGTTTCATGCCATAGAGAAAGGACGTGCTACCAGTGTCTTTTCAGAAGAGGAGAAAGAGTTGCTCCGCAAAACGATTCGTCTGCTTCCTGCTATTCAGTTTGCCGGGGCCGATGGATTTGATTTTTCCCGTTGTTATCCTCAACCGGAGTTCAATCAACGTTCCATTTTGTGGGATTTGAATTACTTTAAATATTGCTTCCTGAAAGCTACCGGTATGGAGTTTCAGGAGGATAAACTGGAAGATGATTTCCAGAAAATGAGCGATGTCTTGCTTCGCAGTTCTTCCGCTACTTTCATGTATCGTGATTTTCAGAGCCGTAATGTGATGATAAAAGACGGCGAACCGTGGTTTATCGACTTTCAGGGCGGACGCAAAGGCCCGTTCTATTATGACATAGCCTCTTTCCTGTGGCAAGCGAAAGCGAAATATCCCGATAGTCTTCGTAAAGAACTGCTGCAAGAGTATATGGAAGCTCTTCGCAAATACCAACCGATTGACGAATCCTATTTTTATAGCCAGCTTCGTCACTTTGTCCTTTTCCGTACGCTGCAAGTGTTGGGAGCTTATGGTTTCCGTGGTTACTTTGAAAAGAAACCGCATTTTATCCAAAGTGTTCCTTATGCCATCGAAAACCTGCGTGAATTGTTGAAAGAAGAATATCCGGAATATCCGTATCTCTGTAACGTTTTGCGAGAGCTTACCGGACTGAAACAATTTACGGACGATCTGAAAAAGCGGCAGTTAACCGTCAAAGTAATGAGTTTTGCCTATAAGAAAGGAATTCCTGATGACTCTACCGGCAATGGAGGAGGTTATGTATTCGACTGTCGCGCCGTGAATAATCCCGGTAAGTATGAGCGTTACAAACCTTTCACCGGACTGGATGAACCTGTAATCACTTTCTTGGAAGAAGATGGAGAAATACTCCGTTTCCTCGATCATGTCTATGCTTTGGTGGATGCCTCCGTGCAACGTTATATGGAACGCGGATTCAGCAATTTGTCCGTCTGCTTCGGTTGCACCGGCGGACAGCATCGTTCTGTTTATTCTGCCCAGCATCTGGCAGAGCACCTGAATCAGAAATTTGGTGTGAAAGTCGAACTGGTGCATCGGGAACAGAATATCGAACATACGTTTGAGGCAACAATCTAAGAAGAGTAAATATTAAAGAAGAAAGTAACCGAAAGAATGAAAGCAATGATATTTGCAGCCGGTTTGGGTAGCCGGCTGAAGCCGCTCACCGATACCATGCCGAAGGCTTTGGTTCCCATAGCCGGACATCCGATGTTGGAACATGTGATCTTAAAACTGAAAGCTGCCGGATTCACAGAAATAGTGATTAATATCCATCATTTTGGCGAACAAATACTTGATTTCTTAGAAGCCAATGAGAATTTTGGGCTTATCATACATATTTCCGATGAACGCGATCTGTTGCTCGACACCGGTGGGGGAATTAAGAAAGCCCGTTCTTTCTTTGAAAACTCCGATGAGCCTTTCCTGATACACAATGTCGATATTCTTTCAGACGTGAATCTGAAAGAATTATATGACTACCATTTACGAAGCGGTGCTGTTGCCACTTTACTGGCCAGCCAACGTAAAACCTCCCGCTATCTTCTTTTTGATACAGATAAGAGACTTTGCGGATGGATAAACAAGGATACGGAACAAGTGAAACCGGAAGGTTTTCAGTATGATTCTTCCCTTTATCAAGAATATGCATTCAGTGGCATCCATGTACTTTCGCCCGCCATTTTTCAATGGATGACCTCTCCCTCATGGGATGGAAAATTCTCTATCATGGATTTCTATCTTGCCACTTGCCGGCAAGTAAACTATGGTGGTTACTTGACAGAAAAGTTGCATCTGATTGATATAGGCAAACCGGAAACATTAGCGAAAGCAGAAGGCTTCTTATACCAAAATGCGAAATAAAGATACTGAAAGAGGCTAAAAGGCCTCTTTCTTTCTATGTAACAAAATATTAAAGTAACTTTGCTTGGATAAACAATCAATATTGTAATACTATACAAATTTTGCTGCATGGAACAGACTTTGGTAAATGGGATAGCTGATAACTTATTGCATAATATCTTTAATGACTTGTCTGTAGGCTTGGAATTGTATGATAAGGACGGTTTCATGATAGATGTCAATTATTCACGGTTGAGATCAATGGGGATAAAAGACAAAAAGGATATTTTGGGCTATAATCTATTCAACTACACCAGTTTCTCTGATGAAATCAAGGAACAGATCAGAAAAGGAGAAACAGTGCGTTTCATGGCAAAATATGATTTTGATGACTTGTGCCGTCTTTTTCCTACTAATCTGTCCGGTATAAAATTCTTCGAGATTACCGTTTCTTTTGTACATAATGATAAGTCTGAAATTACCAATTATATGGTGATAACTCAAGATATCACCGAACGTGTTTTGTGGCAAAACAAATATGATAATCTTTACGAAGAGGTTGTGCGTTCGAAAAAAGAACTTCTTGAGAGCGAACAAAGAATGATCCATTTGATTCGTCAGAATGAATTGGTATTGAACAATATTAATTCGGGATTGGCATATATTGCGAACGACTATATCGTACAATGGGAGAATATCTCGCTTTGTAGTAAAAGCCTTTCTTATGAGGCTTACAAAAAAGGAGAACCTTGCTATCTGACAGCCCATAATCGCACCACTCCTTGTGAGAATTGTGTGATGCAACGTGCCCGGAAATCCGGTCAGGTAGAGTCTATCTTGTTTAATCTGGATAACAAGCATGTCATAGAAGTCTTTGCTACTCCCATATTTAATGAACAGGGAGATGTTGACGGTGTCGTGATTCGTGTAGATGATGTTACCGAGCGGCAGCACATGATTGGTGAACTTGAAAAGGCAAGGAGCCGCGCTGAACAATCCGATAAGTTGAAATCCGCCTTTCTGGCAAATATGAGCCATGAAATTCGTACACCGTTAAATGCTATCGTTGGTTTTTCCGACTTATTGATGGTGACGGAAGATCAAGAAGAAAAAGAAGAATTTATTCAGATTATCAATGCCAACAATGAGTTGCTTTTGAAGCTGATTAACGACATACTGGATCTTTCGAAAATAGAAGCCGGCTCGGTAGAACTGAAATACGAAAATTTTGATTTGGCTGTTTATTTCAACGAATTAGCTGCTTCGATGCATCGTCGTGTAGTAAATCCGCAGGTTCGGTTAGTTCCCGTGAATCCTTATGAAACTTGTACCGTTCGTTTGGATAAAAACCGGTTAGCGCAGATTCTCACTAACTTTGTAACTAATGCTATCAAATATACCTCCAAAGGAACTATTGAAATGGGGTATGAGAAGATAGACGAAAATATTCGTCTTTACGTTCGCGATACAGGTATCGGCATACCGGAGGATAAAAAAGATAAAGTATTTCATCGTTTTGAGAAACTGGATGAATTTGCACAGGGAACCGGATTGGGATTGTCCATTTGTAAAGCCATTGTTGAGGCTTGCAGAGGAGAGATAGGCTTTGAGTCAGAATTTGATAAAGGGTCTTTATTTTGGGCGGTTTTGCCATGCCAGTTCGAATCGGTTAACAGCGAACCGACTTCTTCACGTCGGAACAATGAGAAGGATGCGAATAAAGAAAATATTCTTGACTCCGAAGAAACAAAAAAAGTACCTAAAAGAGTACTGGTCGTTGAAGATATACAAAGTAACTTCTTTTTGGTATCTTCTATCTTGAAAAACAAATGCCAGTTGTTACACGCACCGAATGGACTGGAGGCAGTTGAGATTGTCCGTACCCAACCGGTGGATTTGGTACTGATGGATATGAAGATGCCTGTTATGGACGGACGTACTGCAACCTCGGAGATCCGGAAGTTCAATGCTGAAATTCCAATTATCGCCCTGACTGCTCATGCCTTTGATGCTGACCGGGTAGCTGCGTTGAAAGCCGGTTGTGATGATTATCTGGTGAAGCCGATCAATGGCGCGAAGTTGATGCAGACGCTGAAAGAGTATGGTTGTTGAAAGGATGGGATTAGAAATGTGCTGATCTGAAAAAGGGTATATTCTATTCTTTCTGTTTTTAATATATCAGTCACTTGTTTGTGGTGAAGGAAAAAACGCTCTGCATTTTGGATGAAAGAATGTAGGATTGTTTGTTATCCTGGATAATTCCTGTCTAAAAATAAATAATTCCTCTGTATTGCTATCTATATGCTTGTTGTTTGCCCGTATGTAGTTTGTTTTATCATTCTTTTTTGGTGCGCATGTGATGATGAACTAGCCTATAAACGGGCTTTTCCAAGGGCTTTTATAACTTGGTCGGTGAGTATGGAAGGCTTTCTCGGTGAGGAAGGATGTGTTCCTCACCGAGGAATGGCTTATTGCTCACCGAGGAAAATCATTTATTTCTTTAAAGAAAACGCATATTATCTGAAAATATATGCTGTATTGTGGCAGTAATATGCATATATATGTGATAATATGGATGCTTTTAATTCCGGATTCCCATCTTCAATAGTTTTGTTTTCTTTCTTAATCTGAAAAATAGAACATTTCTCTTGTTTGTTTGGAGGAATTGAAAGGGAGACGGCTTACTATAAAAGGCTATAAATCCGTAAAGTTTGGGATTGTTTTTTATGTTTATGGATTTAAATAGTTATCTTTGTACAAGAAAGGAGGTATATAATGACTGCTACAAAGAAAATAAAAACTCGGGAAGAACTTAGAGTTGAGGTAGTGAAGAAAATTACAGCTAATAAAAGGAATGCCCAATCTTTTCTAAAAAAAGCTGGAATAGTCTCTAAATCAGGTGAACTTACCAAAATTTATAGATGAAAGAAACATTATACTCACGTCGTTCTAATCTTGTTGTTGGCTTTCATGGTTGTGATCAATCAATTGCAAATAAGATAATTGAAGGTAAAGATGATCTAATTGCAAGTACTAATGATTATGATTGGCTGGGACATGGAATCTATTTTTGGGAAAACAACGAGCTTCGTGCATTGCAATATGCAAATGATATGATGGGTAGAGCTCATTCATCTGTTAAATGCCCAGCTGTAATTGGTGCTATTATTGATTTGGGATACTGCATGGACTTGACAGATTCATTGTATTTAGGTGAATTGAAGGAATCTTATAATGTACTTGTGGAAACATGTCGTGTAACAGGGATTTCTCTTCCTACAAATTCTACAATAGGAATATCTGAAGATAAGCTATTGCGCAGATTGGATTGTGCAGTTATTGAAACGGCACATCAGATTAACAGAGAAGTATCAGGAAGAGAATTTGATTCAGTGAAAGGTGTATTTTGGGAAGGTGTTGAACTCTATCCAGACGCAGGGTTTAGAGAAAAGAATCATATTCAGATATGTGTGCGTAATCCTAATTGTATAAAGGGGTTCTTTTTGCCTCGTAAATTAGATATGAACTATATAAATCCGTAAGGAAAATTTGGAGGCTAAATTCCGTACGGATACGGTTCTTTCCGGCCGTGATACTGGGAAGATTGTAAATCTGCATCTCCGGCAGATTTATTTGCAATTTCCTTATTTTACAAAGGACTTGTCGGACTGCCATACATTATATGATAAATTGATTTATGCACTGAAGAATATGAGCAATTGGAATAGAATGCCGGATGCTTTGAAAGAACAAGTGTTTGAACATCTGGCGAGATTGGCAGCAGTTGCCGATCTTTCGGAAGAAAATCGTATCGCTTATGATAAGGCATTAGATCGATATAGAGTCAATCAAATCGTAGAGGAGGATGAACGGCGTAAAAACGAAGAGATGCGGAGAAAAGCGGCTGAAGAAGGGATGAAAGAAGGGCTAAAGGAAGGGATAAGAGAAGGAATAAAGGAAGGAATGGAGAAAGGGATGGAGAAAGGAGAGCAAAAGAAGCAAATTGAAATTGCTCGAAAGATGAGGGAGGACGGAATATCCATTGATACAATTATCAAATACACGGGTCTTCAATCTTCTGATATAGAAAACCTATAATATATCTTCGTAGGAAAATTGTTGTAGTTATATTAGGATAAAATATAAAAGAGGCGGGAATATTCAGGAATGAATACTTCCGCTTTCTTTTTTTGATTCGTAAGATGTCCAACAATGTCTATGATGTTTAGATATATCGATGAAATGGACGATTTTAGACAAATTTGGAAGAATCGTAGCTAAAATAGAACATTCTTTGCCTTTAATATAGCCTACATTTGTGATCGTGATTGTCAAAAGGGACAGCACAATTATTAAATAAAGCTAATCTTAATTATTAAATTTATGAGAAACAAATTCCTATTTCTTTGTCTCTTCCTTTTTGGAACGTTGACAGCTTGTAAAGACACAAAATGGGTAGACGTTCCAACTGGTACTCCTCCTGAAGGTGCAATCACAGGAAAACCTGGTGAACCGGAAGAACCGGATGATCCTACTGTAAAATCATTCATTAATTGCTCTTACATTCGGGGGGATTTTTTTGAAATAAACCGTATTTCGGCAGCCAGTATGGGTGCTTGTACAGATTTGATTTATTTGGCAGCGCGTCCTTATGCAAATGGTGAGGTAGCTTTTGAATTGCCGTTGAATGATGCGACGATGACAAACGTATCTCATACAGGCACTTTTCAAGGTCGTAATGGAGTGGTTAAATTTGAAGGAACAAGTTTTATGAATGGCGGTGATGGATTACTTCACTCTGCTGATGGGGCCTTTAATAAATTCACCTTTGGTACCTATATATATATAAGTGAATGGGTGGACGGAGCTTTTCTCTTTAAGAAAATGGATGGAAACTCCACGATCATTGCTTTTCAAATGGGTGCGACAGCTAATAGTTTGAAACTGTCTATTGGAAGTTCGGTTGCAACCGTTACCACTCCTGATCTGGCAACAGGCTGGCACTATATTGGGCTGACTTATGAACAGGGAACGGCGAAACTTTATGTGGATACAAACAATACTGCAATAAGTTTTGTAGGTGCTCTCCCTAATGAAGTACCTAATACACGTACTGATTTTTTGATTGGAGATAAATTTAAAGGTTATTTAGATGAAACTTTTGTAAGCAGTCTGGTAGTAGGTACATCAGGTAGAAATCCTATCACCTTTGACAATTGGAATAATTCCAAAATACTTGCTTACTGGAAATACGATGATGCCACGAAACCTGGCAAGGATTCACATTCCTGGCTGGGGCGTTTGAATAATATACGTACCGCTTTACAGGGACAACAGGGAGATAGAAGATTGCGCTTGGGCATTGCCGGTGGAGAATGGAAAAAGATGATGGCTGATGCCACTGCTCGCACAAGATTTGCTTCCGAGGTGAAGAAGATTATCGAACAATATGATTTTGATGGAGTTGATTTTGATTTTGAATGGCCTACAAATACGAATGAATTTAATAATTATAGTGCAACAGTTATCCAAATGCGTTCTACATTAGGAAAGTATGTTTACTTCACTGCGTCTTTGCATCCGGTTTCTTTTAAAATATCTCCGGAAGCTATTGATGCACTGGATTTTATCTCTTATCAATGTTATGGCCCTGCAGTGATGCGTTTTCCTTATGAGCAATTTGTAAAAGATGGAGAAATGGCTATAACATATGGAATTCCTAAGAATAAACTAGTGATGGGAGTCCCTTTCTATGGTTCTACGGGTAGTCTGATTGCTGCCTATTATGATTTCGTGAATGACGGTCTGGCTACTACGATTGAGGATACATATACATATAAAGGAAATACATATACTTTCAACAGTGTAGAAACGATTCGCAAGAAAGCGAGATATGTGTGTGAAGAAGGCTTTGCAGGTATTATGAGTTGGGATTTGGCAACGGATATTGACGTAACCAATAATAAGTCTTTGTTGAAGGCCATAAAAGAAGAGTTTGAATATTATGCGAATCCGACGGAATAAAAGAGAATCTAAATTAATCAAATACAATATTATGGAAAAAAAGAAGTTCATGCGAGTACAGAAATTTTTGATTCTGTTTCTGATACTCCTGCTATCCTTTCCTTTGAGTGCGTTGGCACAGCAACAAATGATAAAAGGACAAGTGGTAGATGATAAAGGTGAAACCATTATCGGCGCCACAGTGATGGTGAAAGGTTCTAAAGATGGGACGCTGACTGACATTGACGGTAACTTTTCCGTGAAAGGGAAAGTAGGTAACACATTGGTTATTTCTTATGTCGGTTTTACTCCCCTTGAAATAAAGGTGACAAAAGCAGAAGGCAACCGATTTACGTTAAAAGAGGATACAAAAGTCTTGGATGAAGTGGTAGTAGTAGGTATGGATAAACAGAAACGAAGCACCATTACGGCGGCGGTGGCTACTGTAGGTTCCGATGCTATTGTCAACCGTCCGGTTACTGACCTCACGAGTGCCCTTCAGGGTAATGTAGCCGGTTTAAACTTCTCTTCTGATGCGGTTGCTAATGGGGTAGGCGGTGAGACCGGTGCCGAAATTAAATTCAATATTCGTGGTATCGGTTCTATCAATGGAGGCGAACCTTATGTATTGGTAGACGGAGTGGAGCAAAGTTTGCAGAATGTGAATCCTGCCGACATTGAAACCATCAGTGTTTTGAAAGATGCTTCTGCTGCTGCCGTTTATGGTGCACGTGCCGCCTATGGTGTGGTTATCGTCACTACCAAAAGTGGTAAAAAGGAAAAAACACGTATATCATACAGTGGTACTGTAGGATTCAGTTCTCCTATTAATATGCCCCAAATGATGAATTCTATTGAATTTGCCAATTATCTGAACGAACGAGATGATAACGATGGAGTAAAACACTCGATTCCTGATGCGCTCATCGAAAAGATGCAGGGCTTTATGGAGAATCCTTATTCGGAAAAGTTCCCGGGCATAGGACCTAATGCGGACGGTACCGGTTGGGCAGGTTCTAAAGATGCTGTGTATGCCAATACCGACTGGTATGATTACTACTTTAAAAAAGCTTCCATCCGTCATTCTCATAATCTGAGCGTAACGGGAGGTTCTGATAAATTTAATTATTACGTAGGTTTGGGATATATTTACCAGGAAGGATTACTGGATCAAGTGGACGATAACTTGAGTAAGTACAATGTAAACTCGAAGTTTCAGATCCGAGCCAATAAATGGTTGAAGTTTAATTTCAATAATAACCTTTCGCTGAATATACTGAAGCGTCCGATGGCTAACCAGACCATTTTTTATGGAACTATCGGAAGCAGCTTTCCGAATTCTCCTACCCATCTTCCTGTAAAGTCGGAATATAATGACAATTCCGAATACCGTTATCTGAAACAATCGCATTATGTGCAGAACAGAATTTCTGATGCGATGTCGTTTGCCACTACGATTACTCCGCTGGAAGGTTGGGATATTGTAGGTGAAATGAAAGTACGCTTCGATGTGGAAAACAATGACTTCAAACGCGGATATCCCACTGCTGAAAAGCCTGACGGAACGTTGGATATAAGTAAGGGAACCAAGCAGGGGTATCAATATCCGGGCATGAACTGGAAAAACTCTAATTGGGGCTCTTATACACGCGGTAATACTTTCAACTACTACCTGTCTCCAAACGTATCGTCATCCTACACACATGCTTGGGGCGACCACTTCTTTAAGGCGATGGCGGGTTTCCAGATGGAACTGCAAGAAAATTCGAATGGTTATACTTATAAAGACGGATTGCTGACTAGTGATATATTCTCTTTTGTGAATGCTAACGGGCAAGTATTGGCAGGTGAAGACCGGACGCATTGGGCTACAATGGGTATGTACGCTAAACTGAATTGGAATTACAAGGAGATTTATTTTCTGGAATTCAGTGGACGTTATGACGGTTCTTCCCGTTTTGCTCCGGGAAATCGCTGGGGATTGTTCCCTTCTTTCTCAGCCGGTTATGACATTTCTCGTACCGACTATTTCAAAGCTTTGAATCTGCCGGTTTCTCAATTGAAAGTACGTGTTTCTTACGGTCGCTTGGGTAATCAGAACGGAGCGGGACTCTACGATTACCTTGGGATTCAGAGTTTGACCTCCGATTCACCCAATGCTTGGCTGTTGCCCGGTGTGCAAGCTACTCCTCAAAAAGGAACTTTAGCCACTACGCCTAAGATGATCAGTTCGTATATTACGTGGGAGAAGGTGGATAATGCCAACTTAGGTATCGACTTGATGTTGTTGGATAACCGACTGTCTATTACTGCCGATATTTATCAGCGTACCACGCGCGACATGATTGGACCTGCTGAAGCTATTCCGAATCTCGGAGGTATTAGTACGGATGACCGTGCGAAGGTCAATAACGCTACTTTACGTAATCGTGGTTGGGAATTGTCTGTAAACTGGCAGGACCAGTTGAAATGTGGTTTTAGCTATGGCATAGGATTCAATGTATTCAATTACAAAGCTGTTGTCACCAAATATAATAATCCGGAGGGGTTGATATACAACAATCATACCGGTTTGGCAACTAATAAAGGATATTATGAAGGAATGGACGTTGGTGAGATTTGGGGATATGAAGCGAATGATCTCTTTTTGTCCAATCGTGAAGTGGATGCATACCTCAGACAAGTAGATCTTAGTTTCTTTAAGTCCGGTGACAAGTGGCAACGAGGCGACTTGAAATACATTGATTCCGACGGTGACGGTAAAGTGGATCCGGGTAAGGGTACATTGGCCGACCATGGTGATTTGAAAATTATCGGTAATGCCACTCCCAAATACAGTTTCGGTATCAATCTAAACGTAGGATATAAGGGATTTGAAATATCCACTTTGCTGCAAGGAGTTGCCAAGAGAGATTTCCCGATGGCCGCCAGTACTTACCTATTCGGTGGTAAAGAATGGTTCAAGGAGCATCTCGATTATTTCAGTCCCGAGAATCCCAATGGATATCTACCTCGACTGACGACCGATGCCCAGACAACGAATGCCAATACGGGATACAATACTACCCGCTATATGCTGAATGCGGCATATATGCGTATGAAGAACTTGACAGTATCCTATACTTTTAAGCCTCAATTGTTGAAGAATATTGGACTAAGTAACCTGAAAGTATACTTTACATGCGATAACCTGTTTACCATCAGTAAACTGCCGAATCAGTTTGATCCGGAAACCCTTAATCAGGTGAACGCGTGGGCAGGCGGAAGTAACGCGGCTGCTCCGGGACTTACCTCGGCTCAAAATCAGAATGGTAACGGAAAGGTGTATCCGATGAACCGTAATTTCGTGTTTGGACTTGATTTTACATTTTAATTAAAGAGGAACGCTATCATGAAAAATAAAATAATTATCCTGACTGTTTTTGCAGGCTTACTGTTGTCGGCGTGTTCCGACTATTTGGACCGTAAACCCTATACGCAGCCTAACAATGAAGATTTCTTGAAAACTAGAGAGAATGTAGAAAGCTATATAAATAATTTGTATACTTCTCTACCGGCTCCGGCTCAATATGGTATTGGTGTCAGAGGAGAAGAGGTGAACAGTGACAATATCCTTTCGGAAAAGTATGATATGCGCCTGAATGGAGAGAATAATCAATTCAGTGGCTCTGACGATTGGAATAAAGGCTATAAAAACTTGCGTATGGTGAATTACTTTTTTCATTATTACGCAGTTTCCGAAGTGGACGAAACGGACGAAGTGCTTTCATTGAGAGGGGAAGCGTATTTCTTCCGTGCTTATTGGCACTTCTATCTGCTCACACGTTTTGGTAATATTCCCATTATGGATGACTTCTGGGATGGCAATGCTACGTTGGGCGGTTTGCAAATTCCTGCGACAAAACGTGCGGATGCAGCCCGTTTTATCCTGAACGATTTGAAAGCGGCTATTGGGTTGATACCGGAGGCTCGTGCTAATTTACATTCCCGCAGTAAATACAGTGGATTGCGTGTCAACAGAGAAACGGCCATGATTCTGGCTATGCGAGTTGCTTTGTACGAAGGTTCGTGGGAGAAGTATCACAAGGGAACTGATTTTGCAACGGAAGATAACTCTGAAGAGTTTTTTAAGGAAGTGATGAACTGGGGAGATCAATATTTGTTCCCGGCCGGACTGACTTTGCATATGACAGCAACCAATCCGAAAGCTACCAATATAGATGACGCTTTTTCGGAGCTATTCAATTCAAACGATCTTTCCAACATTAGCGAAGTGACTTTTTGGAAAAAATATTCAATAGCTGATGGCGTGTTCAATACCGTTACTCAACAGCTTAGCGGTGGAGTAACAGATAATGTGAAGCCTTCGGGACTATCCAAGTCTTTGGTGGATAATTTTCTGAATGTGGATGGTACGCCGGTTGATCCGACCGATGAAAAGTATAAGGACTTTAATGAGGTATTTAAAGATCGTGACGGAAGACTTTTGGCTATGGTGATGCATACCGGTTGTAAGTTCAAGTCTAATAGCTTGATGAATGTGAGAGCGTATGACGAGACAGGGACCGAAGCAGAACAAAAGGAAAAGAATAAAGATATTTCATCTCCGCGCTTGAATGGGGATGGAATTTACAAGAACGTGACCGGATTCCATACTCGCCTTGGCATTGATACGACCTATGTAACCGGCAATTGTGAAACGGCTCATGTCATGTTCCGCTATGCCGAAGGGTTGCTTTGTTATGCTGAAGCTGCTGCCGAATTAGGGCAGTATAATGATAACGTGGCAGAGAAAACATTAAAGCCATTGCGTCAAAGAGCCGGTGTGGCCTATGTTACTCCGGCGGCTGATCCTCACTTCCCTTTCCAAGGCCTGCCGCCGGCAGTGCAGGAGGTACGTCGGGAAAGACGTTCAGAGCTATCTCTGCAAGGTTTTCGTTTGGATGACTTGATGCGTTGGAGGGTAGCCGGTACGTTGAAAGGTGTGGAAGGACGCGGACGTGGAGCTTATCTGGGCAAAGACGGTGTGCTTTATCTGAGCTTTTCGCCTACATTGCGGAAAGAAGGACTGAATCATGTACTGACAGATAATGAAGGATGGATGGATCCGTTGAAAGAGTACTTGCCTGAAGGCTACAAGTTTAATGAAGATCGTGATTACTTGTTACCCATACCACCGGATGAAATCCAGATGGACCATGAGCTGAATCAGAATCCGGGATGGCCGACTAAGTAAGGGAACTGAATAAAATTCATTTATGATAATTAGATAGATAAAGATATGAAGAACATATTATATAAAATATTTCCGATATGCTTGTTGACCATGGGGTTGACTGGGTGTGAGGAAGAAACGAAATACCGCCCTCTGCCGGAAATCGTGCCATTAACGATGAGCATCAATGACAACGCATTTGCGATGGGAGAACACTTGAAAGTGAATATTAATGTGGAACCGGATGCTGATGGCAAGGAGGTTGTAGCAAATGAAGATTTTGATATTTACTTTACGGCGAAAGCCGGAACGGAGGATGCTTCGAATGTATTCGAACAGTTCAATGGAATCGTTACTTTTCCGAAGGGGGAGAAACAGATTCAGGTGGATTTTCCGATAAAGGCATCCGGACTGACGGGTAGTACTGCTATAAACTTTACGGCTTTTGCCCGTGGTTATAAGATGGAAGGCTCCAGTCAGGTAATTAAGGTTTCCGATTATTATCGGATAATGGCATCATTGGAGAACAATGCGGAGAATGTAGTAATGGAAGGTGGTAAGTTTGTATTAGTTGCAAAGATTGAAAAACCAAGTTCCGTACCTCTTAATATGAAAATTACTCCGAAAGAAGGGGAAGGAGATAGGTATGAAAATTTACCGTCTACATTAACAATTCCTGCAGGAAGAACTTCGGCAAAAAGTGATGCTGTGACTATTAAACAGGATTTTGAAATGACAGGGGATTTGCAACTGGTATTGAATCTGGAGAGTGATTCTCCAGCGAATCCGATGATAAATTCTACTCTGACTATAACTATGACTGATTTGGAATCTATGGGAGATCCTAATCTGTTTGATATAACGAAGGTGTATGAATTCCCGGATAGGCCGTTTATGTCTGATAAAAATAAAACTGCAATTGAAAGTTGGTTTACGGGAGATAAAATAGCTATGAATAAGAATAGCGCTCATCCCACTTCAGCTTTGAAAGATAAAGATTGGGTATTATGCAATGCGATAGAGTTCCATTATATTAATAATAGTTTTAGTGGCGGAAATAATACCCCTAATGCTTTCGGACATCGTATTTCTTGGGCCTTTTCTGATATTAATGATGCACCGTCACAGAAAATACAAGCTGTGAATAATGCAAAATGTACAAATATAACCAATGAAGGTATTTTAAATATGTGGGTGGATAAAAATGTTCAGGGGACTGGTGCCATGACTGCTACCAAGGATTACGGTGTCGCCGCATTGCAATGTTCTAAATTTGGTGGTATTTTTGCCCCACAACATACTCGGTTCTTTCCTGGTATGAGAATTGAAGTGAAGGCGCGTTTGAGAGGAATACGGACTGGTTTTGTTCCGACAATCGGACTTAAAAATCAGAAAAATTCCCTTCCGAACACGAAAGATGAGATCGATATTCTCAAGAACACTCAAGGTTCTGTAATTACTCAGGCTGTAACTGTTGATAATGAGATAGGTTCAAAGAGTGTAGCAATACCTCAAGCGAATGAATGGAATATATATTGGGTGGAACTTGTGGATGAAAATATAATCAATTTAGGAATTAATGGAGCAACCAATCTGACTGTGAATCGTACACAATCTCCTGACAGGTGGCCATTCGACAAGGCTGGAACTCCTGCTACTGCTAATCCTGATCCTGCTACTGCTGCTGGTGGCAGTGCCGGTCTCTACTTCTTTATGAGATTGGCTGAAAGCTCGGAACGGGCTGCTGGTAAAGCGCCTGAAGGTTGGGATAATGTACTGAAAAGTATTGCCAATTGTGAAACGGATGATAATACGCCTCGAATGGAAATTGATTGGATTCGTATCTATACAAATAAGAATTATGTACAGACTGATGCTGAAAAAGTCTGGGCTAATCAGTTATTTTATTAATGCTATCTCTTTCAATTAGCTTTCAATAGTGTGAAATGAATTTTATGCCGGAAGCTATCGTTAGAAGGCGATATGCTTCCGGCTATTTATTAGTCAATTATGCAGAAATGGAGATTATTGGAAATTAAATGGTAATTTGTGGAAGTTAAATAGATGGCTGTCCTCTATCTTTGCTGACACAATCTTATACAAATTAGTATTTATGGAAAAATTGCAACCAAACTTATTCTTTCCTTTAGCAGGAGTAGCAGCTGTAGCTTCCTTTGCTTCCTGTTCAAACAAGCAAAAGCCTGTGGAACAGAAACCTTTGAATATCGTCTACATTATGACAGACGATCACACAGCTCAGATGATGAGCTGTTATGACACACGCTACATGGAAACACCCAATCTCGATCGTATTGCTGCCGATGGTGTACGCTTTACTCAAAGTTTTGTAGCCAATTCATTAAGCGGTCCCAGTCGTGCCTGCATGATAACGGGTAAACATAGTTGTGCTAATAAATTCTATGATAATACCACTTGCGTATTCGACAGTTCGCAACAGACTTTTCCGAAGCTGTTGCAGAAAATCGGTTATCAGACAGCACTGGTAGGTAAATGGCATCTTGAAAGTTTGCCTTCCGGTTTTGATTACTGGCAGATTGTCCCCGGACAAGGCGACTACTACAATCCGGATTTCATCACACAGAACAATGACACTATCCAAAAACATGGATATATCACGAACCTTATCACTGACGATGCCATTGACTGGATAGAAAACAAACGCAATCCGGAGAAACCTTTCTGTCTTTTGATTCACCATAAGGCTATTCACCGTAATTGGTTGGCAGATACTTGCAACCTGGCTTTGTACGAAGATAAAACCTTCCCGCTACCGGACAATTTCTTTGACAATTACGAAGGACGCCCTGCCGCTGCCGCACAAGAGATGAGTATTATGAAAGACATGGACATGATTTATGACCTCAAAATGCTTCGTCCCGACAAAAATACCCGTCTGAAATCCTTATATGAGAAATATATTGGTCGTATGGATGAAGCACAACGTGCTGCATGGGACAAATTCTACACCCCAATAATAGACGATTTCTATAAACAGAACCTGCAAGGCAAGGAACTAGCCAACTGGAAATTCCAGCGTTATATGCGCGATTATATGAAGACGGTGAAGTCGCTGGACGACAATGTTGGTCGTGTACTCGACTACCTGAAAGAGAAGGGATTACTGGATAACACACTTGTTGTCTATACTTCCGACCAAGGATTCTACATGGGCGAACACGGTTGGTTCGACAAACGTTTCATGTACGAAGAATCCATGCGTACACCACTCATCATGCGTCTGCCGAAAGGATTCGACCGTAGGGGCGACATCACCGAAATGGTTCAGAACATCGATTATGCACCTACCTTCCTCGAATTGGCAGGAGCAGAGATTCCTTCAGACATACAAGGTGTATCCCTCGTCCCCTTGCTGAAAGGCGAACATCCGAAAGATTGGCGGAAGGCTCTCTACTATCATTTCTACGAATATCCCGCTGAACACATGGTGAAACGTCATTATGGTGTACGTACGGAACGCTATAAACTGGTTCATTTCTATAATGACATTAACTGGTGGGAACTCTACGACCTGCAGGCAGACCCGTCGGAAATGCACAACCTCTACGGACAATCTGAATATGAACCGGTAGTGAAAGAACTAAAAGAAGAAATGCTGAAACTTCAGGAGCAATACAATGATCCTGTCCGCTTCTCACCGGAGAGAGACAAGGAATAATACCAATGTACATACGCCATGAAAAAATACATCTTAATCATTCTCATACTGCTTTCGCCACTGACAGCGTTTTTGCAGGCTGATAACTTAACATCCCCTTTAATTTCAATAGTACCACGCCCGACACAGATTGTGCCGGGCCGTGGTAACTTCACCTTTTCAGCCCAAACGGTGTTTGCGGTAGAAAGTCAGGAACAAGCCGTGATTGCCCGCAATTTTATTGACTTGTTTACTCGTGCTGCCGGAATAACTCCTGCTTTGAATGTCGGGCGTGAAGAGGGACAAGTCCGTTTTGTGACGGATTCTTCTTTAAAAAGTGAAGCCTACTTACTGGAGATTACGCCGGAACAGATACTCATTAAAGCTTCGGATACAAAAGGCTTTTTCTATGCCCTGCAATCTATCCGCCAACTTCTGCCGGCTGCCATAGAATCGGAACAACCGGTCCGGAATGTCGATTGGAGAGTTCCGGCAATGACGGTTCAGGATGAACCCCGTTTCGGTTTCCGCGGATTACTGTTGGATCCGGTACGTTGTTTTATCCCTAAAAAGAATGTACTGCGAATCATTGACTGTATGGCGATGCTGAAAATAAACAAACTTCATTTTCATCTAACAGACGATAACGGCTGGCGGATTGAAATAAAGAAATACCCCCGTTTGACGGAAATAGGAGCGTGGAGAGTAGACCGTACAGATGTGCCTTTCCACTCACGTCGCAACCCGGAACGGGGAGAACCTACTCCGATAGGCGGTTTCTACACGCAGGAGGACATCCGGGAAATTGTAGCTTATGCAGCCGACAGACAGATAGAAGTCATTCCCGAAATAGATGTACCGGCGCACAGTAACTCTGCTCTAGCTGCTTATCCCCAGCTTGCCTGTCCGGTTGTGAAAGACTTTGTCGGTGTACTTCCCGGACTGGGAGGACGAAATTCCGAGATTATCTACTGTGCGGGAAATGATAGCGTATTTACATTCTTGCAAGATGTTTTTGACGAAATTCTAGAGCTTTTCCCTTCTCGCTATATTCATGTTGGTGGAGATGAGGCGCGAAAGACAAACTGGGAGAAATGCCCGCTTTGCCAAAAACGGATGAAAAAACAGCGTTTGGCCAATGAAGAAGATTTGCAGGGTTACTTCATGAAACGTATCAGTGATTATCTGCGTAAGAAAGGTCGTGAAGTGATTGGCTGGGATGAGTTGACAAACAGCTCTTTTCTTCCTGAAGAATCTATTATCCTAGGCTGGCAGGGAATGGGTACGGCTGCTCTGAAAGCTGCCGAAAAGGGACATCGTTTTATCATGACTCCGGCGCGTGTCTTATACTTGATTCGTTATCAGGGACCGCAATGGTTTGAACCGGTAACCTATTTTGGCAACAATACCCTGAAAGATGTTTTCGATTACGAACCTGTACAGAAGGATTGGAAACCGGAATATGAGTCTTTGTTAATGGGAGTACAGGCTTGTATGTGGACAGAGTTCTGTAATAAACCCGAAGATGTGGATTATCTTTTGTTTCCCCGCCTGGCCGCTTTAGCAGAAGTGGCATGGACGCCCGCAGGAACGAAGGACTGGTCTGGATTCTTGAAGCGGATGGACGCATACAACGCGCATATTGCGGAAAAAGGAATTGTCTATGCCCGTTCAATGTATAACATACAACAGACGGTGACATCAGTGGACGGACATTTGGAAGTGAATTTGGAATGTATCCGCCCGGATGTAGAGATTCATTATACACTGAACGGAAGTAATCCGGCAATGTCTTCTCATCGTTACGACGGACCTATCCGTGTGACGAAGACACAAATGGTGAAAGCCGCTACCTTTATGAACGGCAAGCAAATGGGAGAAACTTTAGAGTTGCAACTCACATGGAACAAAGCTACGGCAAAACCTTTGCTTGGCAATAAGAAGAACGAAATGTTATTAGTCAACGGATTGCGGGGAAGCCTGAAATATACTGATTTTGAATGGTGTAACTGGAATCAAAATGATTCTATATCTTTCACGATAGATTTGCAGGGGCGGGAGATTTTGAATAAATTTGCCATCGGTTGCATTACGAATTATGGAATGGGAGCACATAAACCGAAGATGATTCGCGTAGAAGTTTCCGATGACAATCGAACCTACCATACTATGGGAGAATTGAACTTCTCTCCGGAAGAAATCTATCTGGAAGGAACTTTTAGAAATGACTATTCGATAGATATGGGCGGAGTATCTGCCCGTTATGTCCGAGTGACGGCGGAAGGTGCGGGGATATGTCCCGACGAGCATGTCCGTCCCGGTCAGGAAGCGAGAGTCTATTTTGATGAAGTGATTATAGAATAGTAATCAAATAGTTAAAAACAGCAATTAAGTGCTCTTGCAGAATAATCTTATATTATTAGAGACGGATTACACGAATTTCACGGTTTTTAGAATGATGAGTATATAAAATAATAGCGTCAATCAGCTTAATCTGTGCCTAATTTATTATATAAACCAATTATGATGACATGCTTATGAATATTAGCTTAAAGAAACGAACTCTTTTAGTTCTATTGTCAGGACTGACTGCTACTTTCACTTTAGCGCAGCAACAACCGTTGCCCGAATGGCAAAGCCAGTATGCGGTGGGACTGAACAAGCTCGCTCCTCACACATACGTATGGCCTTATGCCAACGCTTCCGACATTGAAAAGCCGGGAGGGTATGAACAGTCTCCTTTTTATATGAGTCTCAATGGAAAGTGGAAATTCCATTGGGTGAAGAATCCCGATAATCGTCCGAAGGACTTTTACCAACCTTCTTATTATACAGGAGGATGGGCGGATATCAATGTGCCCGGTAACTGGGAACGCCAGGGGTATGGCACGGCTATCTATGTCAACGAAACGTATGAGTTTGATGATAAAATGTTCAACTTCAAGAAGAATCCGCCGCTGGTGCCTTATGCAGAGAATGAAGTCGGCTCCTACCGACGTACCTTCAAAGTGCCTGCCGACTGGAAAGGACGCAGGGTAGTACTGTGTTGTGAAGGAGTCATTTCTTTCTATTATGTATGGGTGAATGGAAAATTACTTGGATATAATCAGGGATCAAAGACGGCTGCCGAATGGGATATTACAGATGTCCTCAATGAAGGCGAAAATGTGGTTGCTTTGGAAGTGTATCGCTGGAGTTCGGGTGCTTATCTGGAATGTCAGGATATGTGGCGTTTGAGTGGTATCGAACGTGACGTGTATCTTTACAGTACTCCCAAACAGTACATTGCGGATTATAAACTGAATGCTTCTTTAGAAAAAGAGAAATACAAAGATGGTATTTTCGGACTTGAAGTGACCGTAGAGGGACATTCTGCTATATCTGGAGCTACTTCTATTGCTTATACCCTGAAAGACGCCAATGGTAAAGCTGTCCTGCAGGATGCTATCCGGATAAAATCCCGCGGATTGAGCAATTTTATCACGTTTGATGAAAAGAATATTCCCGATGTAAAGGCTTGGAGTGCAGAGCATCCTCATCTTTACACATTAATACTCGAACTGAAGGATGAACAAGGCAAGGTAACCGAACTGACTGGTTGTGAAGTCGGTTTCCGTACCTCGGAAATCAAAGACGGACGTTTCTGCATCAACGGCGTTCCGGTATTGGTGAAGGGAACCAACCGACACGAGCATTCTCAACTGGGACGTACCGTGAGCAAGGAGCTGATGGAACTGGACATCAAACTGATGAAGCAGCACAACATCAACATGGTGCGTAACTCGCATTATCCTACGCATCCTTACTGGTATCAACTTTGCGACCGTTACGGTTTGTACATGATTGATGAGGCAAACATCGAATCTCACGGAATGGGATATGGTCCTGCTTCCCTAGCCAAGGATAGTACCTGGCTGACTGCACACATGGATCGTACTCACCGGATGTATGAACGTTCTAAGAATCACCCGGCTATCGTTATCTGGTCATTGGGAAATGAAGCAGGAAATGGAATTAACTTCGAACGTACTTATGACTGGCTGAAATCGGTAGAGAAAACTCGCCCTGTACAGTATGAACGTGCCGAATTGAACTATAATACGGATATTTACTGTCGTATGTACCGCAGTGTAGACGATATCAAAGCATACGTAAAAGAGAAAGACATCTACCGCCCTTTCATTCTTTGTGAATATCTTCATGCGATGGGAAACAGTTGCGGCGGACTGAAAGAATACTGGGACGTATTTGAAAACAATCCGATGGCACAAGGTGGCTGCGTTTGGGACTGGGTGGATCAGACATTCCGCGAAATAGACAAGAACGGTAAATGGTACTGGACGTATGGCGGTGATTACGGACCGGAAGGAATTCCAAGTTTCGGAAACTTCTGCTGTAACGGTTTGGTGGGCGCCAACCGTGAACCGCACCCGCATTTGCTCGAAGTAAAGAAAGTATATCAGAACATAAAAGTAACGCTGGCGAATCAGAAGAATCTGACTATCCGTGTCAAGAACTGGTATGATTTCTCTAACTTGAATGAGTATGTACTGAACTGGAATGTGACGGCAGATAATGGCAAGATTTTGGCGGAAGGTACAAAAACGGTTGATTGTGCACCGCACGCTACTGTTGATGTTACTTTGGGTGCTGTAAAACTTCCGAATACAGTCCGTGAGGCTTATTTGAATATCAGCTGGACCCGTCGTGAAGCTTCTTCAATGATAGATAAGGATTGGGAGGTGGCATACGACCAGTTTGTATTTGCCGGTAATAAGAACTACACAGGCTACCGTCCGCACAAAGCAGGTGAAACGACTTTCACCGTTGATAAGCAAACTGGCGCACTGACTTCATTGAACCTGAACGGCAAAGAATTATTGGCTACTCCGCTGACATTGAGCCTTTACCGCCCGGCAACGGATAATGACAACCGGGATAAGAACGGCGCACGCTTGTGGCGTGATGCGGGATTGGATTGTCTGACCCAGAAAGTAGTGTCATTGAAGGAAAGTAAGACTTCGACCACTGCCCGTGTAGAAATTCTAAATGCAAAAACGCAAAGGGTAGGAATTGCTGACTTTGTTTATTCACTGGATAGAAACGGTGCACTGAAAGTACATACAACTTTCCAACCCGACACGACCATCGTGAAATCAATGGCACGCCTGGGATTGACGTTCCGTGTGTCGAACGCCTACGATCAGGTTTCTTACTTGGGACGTGGAGATAATGAAACCTATATTGACCGCAATCAGTCCGGTAAAATCGGTGTATATCAGACCACACCGGAACGGATGTTCCACTATTATGTTGCTCCGCAATCTACAGGCAACCGCACCGATGTACGTTGGGTGAAGTTGGGAGATACTTCCGGCGAAGGTATCTTTGTTGAGTCGGATCGTGCTTTCCAGTTTAGTATCATTCCTTTTTCGGATGTATTATTAGAGAAGGCCCGCCATATCAATGAACTGGAACGCGATGGATTGCTGACAGTGCATCTGGATGCTGAACAGGCAGGTGTGGGAACGGCTACTTGTGGTCCCGGAGTATTACCGCAATACTTGGTTCCATTAAAGAAACAGAGTTTTGAATTTACCCTTTATCCGGTGAAATAGATACTAAATCAATAGGTTATTTAGATTATATATAAAGGTGGGGGTTACACTGATTGGATGGAATGTCGTAAGAAAATATTCCATGAGGATCGTGAAATCTGCACCTTTATTTTATCTTTGTACGATTGCAATAATTAATAGACCATGAATAAACTACTAACCTCTCTTTTATTGTCTGTTACTCTCATGAGTGGAGCGCAGGCGCAGAAAAAAGAAAATTACTATGTGAAGCATGTTGAATTTCCTCAAAGTGCAACTATCGAACAGAAGGTTGATATGGCAGCGCGTCTGGTACCTACTCCACAGCAATACGCTTGGCAACAAATGGAATTAACAGCTTTCCTTCATTTTGGTATCAACACCTTTACCGGACGTGAATGGGGGGACGGGAAAGAAGATCCCGCGCTCTTTAATCCTTCGGAACTGGATGCTGAACAATGGGTACGTACCCTCAAGGAAGCCGGCTTTAAAATGGTGCTTCTGACTGCAAAACATCACGACGGTTTCTGCCTTTGGCCAACGGCTACTACGAAACATTCCGTGGCCTCTTCTCCCTGGAAAAACGGACAAGGCGATGTAGTGAAAGAACTTCGTGCTGCCTGTGACAAATATGATATGAAGTTTGGAGTATATCTTTCTCCCTGGGACCGGAATGCGGAATGTTATGGAGACTCTCCCCGTTACAATGATTTTTTTATTCGGCAATTGACGGAATTGCTCACCAATTATGGTGAAGTGCATGAAGTCTGGTTCGACGGGGCGAATGGAGAAGGTCCGAACGGAAAGAAGCAAGTGTATGACTGGGACGCTTTTTACCAAACCATCCAACGCCTCCAACCCAAAGCTGTGATGGCAATTATGGGGGATGATGTCCGCTGGGTCGGAAACGAGAAAGGAGTAGGCCGTGAAACGGAATGGAACGCAACTGTGTTGACTCCCGGTATATATGCCCGTTCACAAGAGAACAACAAACGTTTGGGTGTTTTCAGTAAAGCAGAGGATTTGGGAAGTCGTAAGATCTTGGAGAAAGCTACGGAATTATTCTGGTATCCTTCGGAAGTCGACGTATCTATCCGTCCGGGATGGTTCTATCATGCGGAGGAAGATGGTAAAGTGAAATCTTTGAAGCATTTATCAGATATTTATTTCCAGTCGGTAGGATATAATTCAGTGCTCCTGCTGAATATTCCACCTGACCGGAGGGGACTGATTCATGAAGCTGATATCAAGCGGTTGAAAGAGTTTGCTGATTATCGGCAACAAACGTTTGCTGACAACCGGGTGAAAAACGGAAGAAAATACTGGAGCACTACTTCGGGCGGTGAGGCTGTCTATGCCTTGAAGTCCAAATCGGAAATCAATCTGGTCATGTTGCAGGAAGATATAACGAAAGGGCAGAGGGTAGAGGCTTTTACTGTGGAAGCCTTGACGGATAATGGCTGGAAAGAAGTAGGAAAAGGTACGACGATAGGATATAAACGTATGTTGCGCTTTCCGGCAGTTAATGCCAATAAGCTCCGGGTGAGAATAGACGAGTGCCGGTTGACTGCTTACGTTAGTCAGGTTGCCGCTTATTATGCAGAACCTTTGCAGGAAGAAACAACGAAAGAAGACTGGAATAATTTGCCGCGTTCCGGATGGAAACAGGTTGCTGCTTCTCCATTAACGATTGATTTGGGGAAGACGGTAACATTGAGCAGTTTCACGTACGCGCCTTCAAAAGCGGAGGCAAAGCCGACGATGGCATTCCGTTATCAATTCTTTGTAAGCATGGATGGTAAGAGCTGGAAAGAAGTGCCTGCCAGTGGAGAGTTCAGCAATATTATGCATAATCCGTTGCCACAGACGGTTGCTTTCAGTCAGAAAGTACAGGCACGTTTCATTAAACTGGAGGCCACTACACCTGATGCTACCGTTGCTAAAGTAAATATGAATGAAATAGGGGTGATGGTGATTCCCTGATGGAGCCCTCATCGAAAAATGATATGCTTAGAGAGTAGCAGTGGAGACCGGTGTCTTGATTCTTGATAAATCGGATACTAGTCTCTTTTTTTCTAAACCAAATGAATATTTTACTGTTATTTATAAAAAAAGACAGAAGTTATGTTAGTAGTAGATTTAGGAAAATGGATGAATAAAACCCTCATTAATTGGGGAATAGATCCGGCAGTTGCCGATCGTTTTGATGAGACTATTATGGCTTTACTGATGATAGTGGTTGCTATCGTTTTGAATTATCTTTGCCAGGCAATTCTTATTGGAGGTATGAAACAGTATACGAGACGTAAACCTCATCAATGGAATACATTGTTGATGAAGCGTAGGGTATTTCATAATTTGATTCATACCATCCCGGCTTTTCTGGTTTATTCGTTGTTGCCGATGGCTTTTATCCGTGGAAAAGAGCTGTTGCTGATTTCCCAGAAGGCGTGCGTCATTTATATTATTTTCTCTTTACTATTGGCTATAAATGGGATTCTGTTGATGATAATGGATATCTATGACGGAAGAGAGTCGATGAAAGACCGCCCGATGAAAGGTTTTATCCAAGTGTTGCAGGTGCTTCTTTTCTTTGTTGGCGGGATTGTAATCATTGCTATTATCGTGAATAAGTCTCCGGCTACTTTGTTTGCGGGCTTGGGCGCTTCAGCGGCTATTTTAATGTTAGTATTCAAAGATTCCATATTAGGTTTTGTGGCGGGTATCCAGCTTTCTGCCAACGATATGGTTCGTCCGGGGGACTGGGTGACGCTTCCTTCCGGTGACGCAAATGGCATTGTACAGGAAATAACGCTGAATACAGTCAAGATCCAGAATTTTGATAATACCATTTCCACTATTCCTCCTTATACATTAGTGAGCAGTCCTTTTCAGAATTGGCGGGGAATGACACAGTCGGGAGGACGACGGGTGATGAAGAGTATAACTTTGGATTTGACTACACTTCAATTCTGTACTCCGGAAATGTTGGACCGTTACCGGAAAGAAATTCCATTAATGGCGGATTATCAGCCGGAAGAAGGAGTCGTTCCTACCAATTCTCAAGTGTACAGGGTATATATTGAACGCTATTTGTGTAGTCTGCCTGTGGTCAATCAGGAGTTGGATTTGATTATCAGTCAGAAAGAAGCTACGATGTACGGAGTACCTATTCAGGTTTATTTCTTCTCCCGCAATAAGGTCTGGAAAGAATACGAGCGTATTCAGTCGGATATCTTCGATCATTTGCTGGCAATGATTCCGAAGTTTGATTTAAAAGTTTATCAGTACTCGGATTAGTATCACGCCTTCCCTGTCTCCTTGCAGATGTGTGTAATATTATATATATGGTGTATCTTCACGCATTATATCAGTGGGGTTAAAGTATTAGCAGATTTGTTCCTTTCTATTAATAGAAAACTTCTTTTGTACTCATTCCAAACTTCCTTTCTTCCGGTTTTAAAGAGCTTTTTGCCTAATCACAAACTATAAACGAAGCCTTTGTTTTTACAAACGAAGCTTGCATTTATAAAAATGAAGCTTTCAATTTTACAATCAAAGCCTTTGTCTATAGTTTATATTTAGGCAAAGAAAAGTTTATTGTTCGGCAAAAAGAAGTTTGTGAGCGATGAAGAGCAATTTATTTGTTAATGAATTGGAAGAGAAGTGATGGTAATATGAACGTAGTCGGCGGGAAACGGTGTCTTTGTATAGGTAGCAAACAAAAAGATTGTCTCGATGTAGGATATTCAATTATATTTTCATAGATTTGCAAACGATCTCACGCCGATATCTCATTTATGAGATTAGGGAGGTGTGGGGCGTATATTATATAAAGAAAGGCGTTTACTTGACGTTTTGTCTTTGGCTACTTTAAAACTTCGCAACTTTTAATCACTGTCAAAGAACAAAGCAACGGTAGATGTCTGCGGGATATGTTTATATTCTTGATATGCTTTTGGGGGAAACCTGAAAGGCGTATGATGTTTCGTATACATATCGGCGTGGGCTTCTGCGTTGCTCGTTCTACAGTGATGGGCAATGCGAAGGCCTAAAGTAGCGGGACGAGTGACAGGTACAGATTCCCGCGCTTTTTTTTTATATGATTACTTATATCTAATTTATGAACCGTTCGGTTCGGGAATCTGTCGGGCGCAACACTTTTAAGGCGCTATGATGCGGGTAAGCGGATTGCTAAATCAATCACTTTATGCAGTGGCATTGACTGTATGTATGTTTATGCTATGCGGCTGTAATGATTTGGGCACAAAAGAATGTCCTCGATGCCAAACGTTCAAATCGGGAATGTCCAGGAACTTAAGTGGGCAAAAACCGATAGTGAATGTATATTTGGAAAACTCGGGCAGTATGTTCGGCTATGTCAATGGATTGACGGAGTTTGAAGAATCTGTATACAGCTATTTGTCCGATATTTGTTTGAGTGGTATCGACTCTTTGAACTTGTACTATATTAACAATCGAATCATTCCACAGCAAAGTAACCTTGGACATAGTGCTCGCATCAAAGATTTTATTGAGAAGTTGTCTCCCAATCATTTTGTAAGTGCGGGAGGTTCTTTAGGTGTGACGGATATAGCAGAAATGATGACTTCTATTTTGGATAAGACCGATGATGAAACGGTGTCCATCTTCATATCTGATTGCATCTTTTCTCCGGGTAGTGGCGTTAATGCTTCCGAATATCTTGTCAATCAACAAATTGGCATTAAGGTCGCTTTCGCTGATAAATTGAAAGACTATAATGACCTTTGTGTGAAAGCATATCGGCTAAATGGAAAATTTAAGGGACGGTACTATAATAGGCTGAATCAACCTACCAATATCAATGAAATACGTCCTTTTTATCTCCTGCTGATAGGGAGTGAGGAGATGGTCAATGTCATCACCCGAAAAGTGCCGGAAGATAAAATCAAAGGAAGAGGGGTTGAACATTCTTTTACCATCAGTAATATGCCGCATAAGGTAAACTATGAAATTGTTGGTATTCCTAAGATTGGCACATTCAAGAAGTGCATGAAAAACCCTAAATATCACATTGTTGATGCGGAAAAAGCCTCTAAAGGAAAGAACAAGGGAAACTTTATGTTTTCTTTGGGTGTGGATTTTTCCGATTTTCCGATTGAAAATGACTATTTGCTTGAACCGGAGAATTATGAATTGAATTCCAAAGATTATGCGTTAAGTGTCTCAACCTTCAAAGGGAAAGGAAAACATTCACATCTGTTAGGTTTTACGTTGAATTCCAAAATGCCGAAGCCTGGTAAATGCGATTTGAAAGTTGCGTTAAAGAAGCGGTTGCCGTCATGGATTATCCAATGTACGGATGAAGAAGGACTAGATATACACGAAGGTGATGCCATGACGCAAACCTATGGATTGAGGTATCTTTTTGAGGGAATCTATGAAGCTTTCACCAAGGATGATAACAACAACTTTGCGGAATTAAAAGTTTTTATTAATTAATAATTTTAGGTTATGGAATTTATAGGCCGTATTTATTGCTTTTTTGAATCTTTGTTCGGACAGCAACTGGGTGAGTATCTGTGGGGATATAATTGCGAGACAGGAGATTATACCAATCCTGCACTCTTTTCGCGTATTGCCTTATGGACTCTTTCTATCTCGCTTGTGATAGGTGTGCTCTACTATTATATCATAAACAGTAGTCGTTTTCATCGTTGGTGGAGTTGGTTGATTATGCTGTTTTCCAATAGTTTGCTCTGCTTTTTCTTTGCCTATTGGTGGATTATTGAGGACTTTAAAAACAACTTGATAGGGGATTGTCTGCTTTACCAGAGAGATGAAGCCGGAACTATTATCGAGTCTTATATAACGGATAGCAGTTTCTGGGGATTCAGTCTTGCCAATGCCATCATATCCTTATTCCTTTTTTTTATGCTTTCGATGTTGTTGAAATGGAGAAGCGTTAATTGTAGAAAATCACCTTTTTAAATAAAAAAGTCAGTATGAGTAAAATCTATATTTTCGGAATCGGTGGAACCGGATCGCGAGTTATCAAATCTTTAACCATGTTGTTGGCGAGTGGAGTACAAATGGACTCGGATGCTATTGTTCCTATCATTATAGACCCTGATGTAGCAGCGGCCGACTTGACACGTACTGTGGACTTGATACATACGTTTAATAACATTCGTGGGAAATTAACCTTTACCACCGATACTCAATGTGATTTCTTTCGTACAGAGATAAGGGAACTATTGCCGGGATTTAGAATGAATCTGGAAAATACTCAAAATTTGCGTTTCAAGGAGTATATTCAATTGAGTACTATGGATAGAGCCAATCAAGCTTTTGCCAAAATATTGTTTTCGGATGATAATTTGAATTCGGATATGGAAGTGGGTTTTAAAGGAAATCCCAATATTGGGAGTGTGGTGCTCAACCGTTTCACTCAATCTGTTCAGTTTCTTGATTTTGCATCCGATTTTCAAGGGGGAGACAAGATCTTTATTATCAGTTCCATATTCGGTGGAACAGGAGCCAGTGGTTTTCCTGTACTTTTAAAGAACCTGCGCACATTATTGCAGAAAGACAGTCAGTTTCCGAATGGTAAAGAAATCCAGGACTGCGTGATAGGAGCTATTTCCGTATTGCCCTATTTTGGCGTAAAACCAAAAGACGAAAGTGCTATTGATCAGGCTACGTTCATTTCGAAAACGAAGGCGGCATTGACTTACTATAATCAGAATATGAGTACTATTGATCTCTTGTACTATTTGGCGGATGACATAAAGAATAAGTATGAAAACAACGAAGGCGGTGAAAATCAAAAGAATGATGCTCATTTGATGGAACTTGCAGCCGCTTTGGCTATTGTGGATTTTGATAAGAGTATCAAGGAAAGAAGTCCTCAAACTATTTATCGGGAGTTTGGTGTAAAGTCAAATTCCGAGAATCTGACTCTTCCCGATCTCTGTGATATGACTTATGATACAATTGCCAAACCATTGACACAGTTTACCTTGTTCTGTAAATTCATTAACGAGCAGTTGAGTGATTCCATTCGCCAAAAATTGCCTTGGACGGTTCGCTTTAATGAAAAAAAATGGTTCGCTGACCGTTATGTGAAAAGCTATATCAATAGATTCGTGGCGGAATATGTGACATGGTTGACAGAAATGCAAAACAACAAACGCGGATTCGCTCCTTTTGAATTAGGTGAGAATAGGAATGCGGTGTTCAGTTTGGTCAAGGGGTGCGAAACTAAAAAAGTACTGTTTCGTGTGGATTCAAATTATGCTTTATTCGATGGCTATTTGAATAAGAAAGAGAAAAAATTCAAGGAAGGACTGTCTTTAGAACAACGTTTCATGGAGTTGTTTTATACGGTAACCGAAGAGCTTATTAACGATAAAATCAGATTGTAGAATATGGCACATGTTTTTCGTTTATATACAGCCGGTGGTAATGATAATATCGAAGGCTGGAATGATTCCAATGGATATGGAACAAAGGCAATCAGCAGTATCAGTGACCCGGAGGGTGGATCCTGCAAAAGAGAAATAACATCTATACCCAGTCCTTTCGCTCGTATAGATTTAATGAAGAATGCGTTCAGACAAGTTGTGGAAAGCAAAGACCTGGATAATAAAGAAACCATCTATCATAAACTGGTTTCGGATTGTTTGGATGTGGCGGAAATCTTCTTTAATATTGAAAAGCTGCGTGACAAGTTTGACATTATTACATGGAACAAGGAAAGTTCTCTTAAACAACTGCTCGAGGGAGGTAATCCGGCTCATAAGCAGTTGGGCGAGACACTTGTTATGTATTTGAATCAGGACGCGAAAGCCTATAATTTTGATTTGCTTAAGAATATCTATTTACTGAACTATAAAGGCCCGGATGCACCTTCCCAGTTGAATATCGTAGGTGCCACTTCTCCGGTGACTTTGTTTTTTACATCTGCCAATAATCTGAATTATGTATCTGACCATGTGCGATTTGGCAATGACAAGCCTTTCGATTCAGATTTTCAGCCGCTATATAAGCGTGATCCAAATTTCATTCTGTATTGGTTTGGACTGAAGAATTACTGGAATCAGTTGCAAAAAAGCACGGAACGTTCTTTCTCTGATTTGTTTAAGGAAGTAGATGAATATTTGGATTTGACATATAGGCACTTGCCGCAAGAACTTAAAGACAGGGTTAATGTGATGACGGAAGCACAAATGGTTAAATATAAGTCTATTCCCATTGTCAACAGAGACGATTTGGTGGAGGTGCTGGGCTGTGAGCTGAAGTGTCTGGATGTGGACAGTCCGTTTTGTTCGGATTTTGTGATAGACAGTGATTTTTCAGTGGATGGAAAGAAACCGTTGGTGCTTCCTGTTGATATCTTCAGAAAACCGTTGATATATACACAAGATCCATGGGATGATAAGATTGTCGTGCCTGTTCATGACAAAAATAAAGATCTTTCCAAGCGGAAGTTGCCGGTGGATGGACGTACTTATCCTTATCTGACAATGGGCGATTTTCTAGAGGATGTCATTATCTGCAACACTTATCCGTTGAATGAAACTTGTTTTTATAATGGAGGAGACAAATTGTGTAGCCAATCGGATGGATATAGCTATCTGCTTCCCATCAAAAAAGAGTATTTTAAATACTTCACTATAGATGATCTCAAAAAACATTTTCGCATTGAAAGGCGCGATGTGTCGAATGATAAAACGGTGAAAGTGACATTGGAAATCCCTATTAAGGAACAGAACGGACAGGTGAATTATGTTACATACGAACGATTCTATTATGAAACGAATTCCGGAGTTTCGGATGAAAAGAACGGACGGGTAATCGTGAAAGACTTTGGCTTGTATTTGTTTCCGTTTTTGAAGGTGAAAAACAATGTGAAAGCGGATTATCGTGTCAATGTAATGGATTTTGCGGGGGATGATAACTATGATTTGCATTTTGGAGATGGTAAGGATGTCTTTGAGAAAAAGTGTTGCCTAGGGAGAAACCGCACAGAGGATGGAGAGATGATAAAGCCGACAGGAGGTGGAGTGTTTGATCCACAAACGTTTGTCTTTGACAAAGCTTTCTCCTATATCGTTTTTGATGTGGAAGGGGTGGAGAATATTATTATTCCGGAGTTTCATGGAAAAACCGGTGCTCAATCATTTGAGTTTGCCGTTGATTTTGGTACGTCGAATACTCACATTGAATGTCGGAAGGATGGTGGAAAAATAGAGCCGTTTACTATCAGTGAAGATGAACGTATGATACAACCTATGAGTTTAAACTATGGTAAAGACTCTGATAATCCGGTTCAGGCCGATTTCTTGCCGAATGTCATTGGGAAGAGCTTCAAGTTCCCTACCCGTACGGTTCTATCTGAAAAAATAGGTATTGATTGGCTTGTTGATACTGTGACTCCCATGGCGGAAACTAATTTGCCTTTTGTCTTTGAAACATTTCCTTTGCCTCCTTATAATAAATCATCTGTTGACTTAAAATGGGCAAATGAGCAAGAAAGCCGAAATAGAATTTGCTCTTATTTTGAAAATCTGATTATACTGATGCGAAACAAAGTGCTGATGAATGGCGGTGATTTGTCGGCTACCAAACTGGCATGGTTTTATCCAGCTAGTATGTCTTCTAAACGCGTCAAGGAAATCGAAGATATTTGGATTGAACTTTATGCCCTGTATTTTGGAGGAGACCCTGAAACGCAGATTGTCACAATGTCTGAATCGATTGTCCCTTACTATTATTACAAGAAAAACAATAAGGCGACGACTAATGTTGTATCCGTTGATATAGGTGGAGGCACTTCAGACATTCTACTGGTGAAAGACGGCATTCCCCTCTATCTGTCATCCTGTCGTTTTGCGGCAAATTCAATCTTTGATTGTCAGCCATCGCGTAGTAATCCGTTTATAAGTAAGTATATTGACACATTCCGTAAGATTCTTGACGCGCAAACAAATGGCGAGGTAATGAGTTTGGTCGATAGTTGGATGGAGGAAGATAGACCCGCCTCGGATATTGTGATGCTTTTATTCTCTTTGGTGCGGAACAAGGATATTGTCGAAAGGGGTATAATCAGTAAAGTAAATTATAGTTCGATGTTGTTTTCAGACTCTAAGCTGAAAATCTTGTTCCTTCTTTTTTATACAGCGTTGATTTATCATATTGCAAAAATAATGAAAGGCAAATTGCTGGATTGTCCAAGACATTTGGCGTTTAGCGGAACCGGTTCTAAGATTCTTCAGATATTAGTATCTGTCCGTGAAAAGGGCGTTCTGGAGGAATACACAAAACTTATTTTTGAAAAAGTGTATGGCGAGAAGTATGATGAAAACGGACTGGATATTCTGATCAATACCAGCAATCCTAAAGAGGTGACTTGTAAGGGTGGATTATTGGAAATGAAAACGATGAGTGTAGCCAAGATGGATGAAATGAAAGTGTGCTTGTTGGGAACAAAAGATATTCTTGTCCCTTCCTCTTTTAAATATGCAGATGTTGATTCAAATGTGATAAATGGGGTGGTAAATGAAATTAATGCGTTTACCGATTTATTCTATGAATTGAACAAAGAGTTTTCTTTCAACAAAAGGTTTGGTGTAACAAAAGATTGGGAAAGTTTAAGACCATATTTCAGTCGAGATATTGCCAAGTCAGTAAAGGATGGTATTAGCGGGAAAGATGGGAAAGATGAAGTGGAAGAAACGTTATTCTTCTATCCTATTCGTGAAATACTATGTGCCATAGGAGGTAGTGAAAAAATGTTAGAACCGGAAGATGAATAATAATAGTATGAAGAAGTTACTGCTCATTATGCTACTGATGATTGTTGGTGGTGTAGAATGTATTTGCAAAGCGCAAAACATTAGTAGGGAAAAGCAAAAACAGATAATCAATTACGTTAATTGTTTTTATACTGCAAGATATATCTTGGCTCATCCGAATTTGAAGAAAGAAAATCAAGGTATTAAAAACAAAGGAATAGATACTATTTCCATTGAAAATGCTTATCAATATGCGGAGTTGGATCGTATTCTGAAGGCGAACGAGATGAAAACAACTGCAGAAAATTTAACGAAACCCTTAAATGACAGGAATGTTGAATATTTGAAGTCGTCTGATGAAATATTTGAGTTTGTTTATAAGGTCGCTGATGCAAAAGGATTTGAAAGATTCAACATTAAGAGAGAGGATGAACGTGTATTGGAACGCAAAATTTTAAGTTACATCTTTCAAAACGAAGAGAATTCGGAAGAACAGAATAAACCGGAGGATGAAGAGAAAGGTGAAACCAAGGTTCAAGAACAGAGTAGTGAAGCGAGGTTGCCTATTGGATTTTGGATATTGCTAGGTTCTGTTGTTTTTTGTCTTGTCGTAGGGGTAGCTGTGCTATTTTTCAAATTGTTGAATTGTGAACATGAATTAGATAACAAAAAAACAAGCTATAGAAATTTGGAGAAAGACGTTGATAAACTGGAACAAGAAAATAAAAAATTGAACGATAAAATTAAAAAACTGGAAAAAGATAGGAGAGAAGAAAAAGGTAAAGAAAGTGTTGTTACTGATGGTACACAACAAGAGGTAGTCAATAATACTGTTGAAACAGGGGAGAATGTTGTTGAGTCTCCTATGGATCTGTCAATATCTGAAAAAACAGTAGCGGTAAGTAAGCTTGTTTTTTACTATGCGGATGTAGATGTGAGTGATGATTGTTTTGTGCGTGTTAATGAAAATAAAACAAAAAAGTCTGTATATCGGTTGAATGTAAATCAGCAGAATTTTGTCCTTATTGATGATGAGCAATTGTATGAAGTTAAATTGTCAAGGGTTAGTAGTTCAGGAATTACGGATGCTTGCGAAGTGAAAGGTGCTTACCAAAAAGGAAAGACGGTTTCCATCACTCCGGGTAGAGTCGTATTGGAAGATAATGGCAAATGGAGAATCGTTGATAAAGCAAAAATAGAAATAAAATAATTGAACTTGTTGAATTTATGGACTATGTTATTATTGTAGGTTTGGTAATTGTACTGGTGTGTGTTCAGTTTAAGGTCTTTTTAAACAATTGTAAATTAATAAAGGAAGTAGAAAATTTGTTTCCGCTGTCAAATACTTTATTCGTTTTACAAAACTCATTGAAGGATAATGCGTTAATAGATGATATACACGAAACCGGAGGCAATGTTGAGTCGATTAAAGTCTTTAAAATTGTATCTGCTGATCTCGATAAGAATTCGAGTGAATTTCGAAAAATCCTCGATTCTATCAATAATTATTTGCAAAAGAATAAGGGAGCCGTCAGCGATTTTATGCTAATAAAGGATATTGTTGAGAGAAACTGTGACTCAAAAGAGGAGGAAATCACTATCCAAACACCTATACCGTTGTATATTGGGTTAATGGGTACGATGCTTGGAATTATTATCGGTATCGGTCGTATCGCAATTATGGGTGGAGGCTTTTCTGCATTTATTGATAATCCTCAACAGGCTATCGGTGAGTTAATGGGTGGGGTTGCTATAGCTATGCTTGCCAGTCTTACGGGAATTTTGCTTACTACTATTTCTTCTTGGAAATCCAAAACGTCGAAAAATAAGTTGGAAGCAGATAAAAATGGGTTTTATTCTTGGATACAAGCGGAACTTCTTCCTGTTTTGTCCGGAAATATGGCTAATACACTGCAACTGTTGCAACAAAATCTGACCTCGTTCAATCTTTCATTCTCTTTTAATATAGGCAGGATGGAAAATGCGTTGAAAGAAATGAGCGGGTCGTTTGCTGATCAATTGAAAATCTTGGAACTTCTCAAAAATCTGGATATAAAAAGGATGACTACAGCTAATGTTTCCATTCTTCAGCAATTTGAAAAAAGTACTGCTAATTTTCAGCAACTGGCAACTTATTTGTCACAGACATCTGACTATCTTCAGGCTGTTCGGCAACTGAATAATAAGGTTGGGGAATATATGGAGCAAACATCTGCTTTGACAAACCTTTCCACTTATTTTCAAGAAGAGAATAATTATTTTCAAATGAGACGTTCGGAAATTAATAAAGCGGTAGTTCAGGTGGACGATACCTTAAAGAAATCATTTCTTGCCTTGCAAGATAATGCGGAAGAAGGAATCAATAACTTGGCTCATTTCCTTGTGGAACAACAAAGCAAATTTAGTGATAACTTGAAGTATGTCGAAGAAAAACATCAACAATGGTTGGCTGAACAACGTGAAATAATGTTTCAGCACATTGACGGTCAGGACAAATTGTTTAAAGAAAAAATAAACGATTTGGATGTTGTTATTGATGAAATAAAGAATCTTGCCGCTATCAAAGAGTGTATGGTAGGCATTGAACAATCATTAGGTTCACAATCTGATGGGGCAATAGAAAATCTCTTGCGACAGAATCGGGCGATGATGGAAAGGCAGAGCGAGCAAATAGAGCATTTATGTAGTGCCATTAAAAATCTTTCTTCGATAAATGGTGTGGTTATGGCAACATCTCCGAAAAAGAATATGATTAGGAATGTCGCTCTTTGGATATTGGGTATCATGATGTTTTTGGCATCAGGAAGTGCTCTGCTCCTTATGTGTATGGCTTTATTGAAATGATAAATGAGTTGTAATGAAACATAATTCTTTCTTTTGGGCTAGTTATGCCGACTTGATGACAAGTCTATTCTTCATTATGCTTGTTCTGTTTATCTTGACCACTGTTATGCTGAAGAGACAAGTGGATGAAATTGAGAAAGTGAAAGAGGCAACGGAAGAGCAGATGGAAAAAATAAGGGAGATAGAAAATGCCGTTAATGAAATAGATACTACTTATTTCGAATATAATCAAGAACATAAGAAGCACATCCTGAAAATAGACGTTTCGTTTGATGTCGGTAGTTCGGATATAGAGAATATACCTTTGGATATAAGAGAAAAACTGCTTGATGCCGGTAATGCCATAAGGAATTTTATATCGGCAGCGTCACAGAGGTATGGTGTGAAGTATTTGTTGGTTGTGGAAGGGCAGGCTTCTAAAGACTATTTTCAGAGGAACTATGAACTAAGTTACGAACGGGCATTGGCATTAGTTAAATATTGGGAGCAATACGGATTGTTATTCAATAAGGATGAATGTGAACTGATTATTTCCGGCAGTGGTCAATCCGGTAGTTTGCGCGTAGAACCAGATGTCAAAGGTAATAGTGCCAATCAGCGTTTCCTTATTCATATCATTCCTAAACCGGGTGTTATTGAACAGATAAAACTTAAAAAACAATGAAACGTAGCGTGTTATGTATTTTTATGATAGCTTTCTTTGTGTTGTTCTCTTCTTGTGGTAATTCAGGAAGAAAGCATAAAAAAGAAAAGACTGTGGAAAAGACTAGTATTGTAAATAAAAAGAAAAAGATGGATATTGACTTGAATTTGTCATCCAAGACTAAAGTGATGTCGGGAACGGAAATTTTCAAGCGATATAACAGTGCTGTGTTTATGATCTTTACTTCCGATGGTTATCATACTTTTCAAGGATCTGGATTTTTTATTTCTTCTGATGGGATTGCTGTGAGTAATTATCATGTTTTCAAGGGAACTTCTATAGGGCTTGAAACTATAAAGTTATCATCTGGAGAACAATTAAATGTGGAGGATATTATTGTAAAAAGTGAAGATAATGATTTTATCATTTTCAAGGTTGCAACAAAGGAGGGTAAACAATTTAATTATATACCTGTCGCTTCAAAGTCTCCTTCTGTAGGAGATAAGGTATACGCTATAGGTAGTCCCCGTGGATTGGAAAACACTTTTTCTTCAGGTGAAGTGTCGCAGTGGAGAGATGAAAATCTGATGCAAATCAGTGCCCTGATTGATCATGGCAGTAGTGGAGGTGCATTGATAAATGAGTACGGGGAAGTAGTAGGTATTACATCTGGCACATTTTATGATGGTTCACAGGCAAATCTAAATTATGCATGGAGTATTGATGTGATAAAGCCTTATGTAACGAAGAATCATTGAAAAATTAGTAGCGCATTGCTCTTTTTTGAACCCTTGATTTGCCGATGCAATGTGGATTGTCTGCTGCGCTCATTTCCGTCAATCTGTGGAATACTTTAGCTCAAAGTCTGCATAAACAGGAAGATGATCGCTGATGCCTCCCAGATATTTCATTCCCTTGTAAGTGCGGAAAGGCTCTTTATCCCCATATTTTTCGTCGTCTTTCAGTAAAAAGGAGAGAAGACAGACGTTTGCTCTTTCTTCACTGGTGAAAAAATGGCTCGATTGATTTAATAGAGTACCCGATACAATCAGATGGTCAAGCAATCCCCATTCACCGCGATATTTGTAAGAACCGAAGCTTTTTGACTTCGCTTTCCGGGCAAGCAGATGATATAGTTTTAGTGAGGAAGGAACAATTGTTGAAGGGTTGGTGGAGTTGAGTGTTGAGGCTGGCTTTGGGGTAGTAATGGGAGGCGCTTCGGCCTCCAGTATTTTCTGGATAGATTGATTCGTCGGGTAATCATTGAAATCCCCCATAATAATAACTTGCGGATGAGAACGAATATTTAGGATGTGATCGACTTCCGTACGCAGAATTTGAGCTGCGTATAAACGATAGGGTTCCGATTCTTTAGCTCCACCAGAACGGCTTGGGAGATGGCAGACAAATACGTCTAATGTGTCTCCCGTCAGCAGAAGTCCGCTGACGTACAGCAAATCTCTTGTCGGACGGTATTGTCCCAACAGAGGAATGGAGATAGAACGGGAAGATAACAGCTTGAATAAATCCCGTTGGTAAAGCAGGGCTACGTCAATCCCTCTCAAATCAGGGGAATCGGTCATTACATAACGATAGTTAAGCTCTTTTAAAGGAGAACGGCGGGTCAGATCACGCAGCACCGTATCATTTTCCACTTCGCATAATCCGACTAGTGCAGGAGGATTCCATTCTCCAATAGCTGTGATTACTCGCGCTACATCAGACAGCTTTTTCTTATATCTGCTATAATTCCAATGACGCAGCGCATCGGGAAGAAATTCGTGGTCGTTCTTTAAACTGTCATGGTGCGTATCAAACAGGTTTTCTATGTTCCAGCTGACAACACGGAAAGGGATTCTTTCTTCCTGACAGGGAGCTTGTTTGCTATGATAGTCTTGTGCTATAACAGAGCAAGGAGCGAGGAAACTTACACCTGATAAAATCATAGTAAAAAAGAGTACGATAACAGCTATTCTTTTTTGACTGTTACCATACTCTTCTTTATGTTGACTTATTTGCCCGCTACTTCTTGGCAGGTACATGTGCCAGGATGTCCAACAGGTGTTTCCAGAACTTTTCTACAGTAGGAATAAGCATTCGTTCGTCAGGAGAATGAACACCTGTCAGTGTCGGTCCGAAAGAGATCATATCCAGCGTTGGATATTTATCAAGGAACAGACCACATTCCAATCCTGCATGGATGGCTTTAACTTTCGCATCTACACCAAATAGACGCTTGTAAGATTCAACTGCCACTTCGAGGATAGCCGAGTGCGGATTCGGTTTCCATCCCGGATAACCTTCACCGAACGTAACATTAGCTCCTGCCAGTTGGAATACGGCGCGAACCGTGTTCGCCATATCGTTGCGTGCGGACAGTATAGAACTTCGCTGACTGGTTTCAATACGGATGATATGATTCGGTTTCATCTTGACAGATGCCAGATTGGTAGAAGTTTCCACCAGTCCGGGAATATCCTGACTCATGGCATATACACCGTGAGGAGCTGCATACAGAGCTTTTAATAAACGGGTAGTAGTATCCTGGTCGATAGCCATTTTGCGTGGAGTTTCCGATTCGAGAACCAGCTTTAAGTCAGGCTCTACAACGGATAATTCGTCTTCCATTTCGCTGGTGAAAATATTCAGTTCGGTGCGGACATCATGCTTGGCGTCTTCGGGAACAGCACAGATGGCATAAGCCTCGCGGGGAATAGCGTTGCGCAGGTTACCACCGTTGATTTCACATAGGTACAGATCGTGTCTGGCAGCCATGCGTGAAAGGAAACGGTTCAGAATTTTGTTGGCATTGCCACGTCCCAGGTGAATGTCGCCACCGGAGTGACCGCCTTTCAGCCCTTTTACTTCTACCTTGAAGAAGAAATATCCGGCGGGAACTTCCACTTCCTTATAAGTAAATTCTGCAACGGAGTCAATACCTCCGGCACATCCGATAAAGATTTCCCCTTCATCTTCCGAATCGAGGTTCAGAAGGATGTCACCGCTCATAAAACCTTCTTGCAGGGCAAAAGCTCCGGTCAGTCCGGTTTCTTCGTCTACGGTAAACAGGCATTCCAGCGGACCGTGCTCAATGCTGTCGTCAGCCAGAATAGCCAGCTCGGTAGCTACACCGATACCGTTGTCGGCTCCGAGGGTTGTGCCTTTGGCTTTCAGCCATTCACCGTCAATTTCCGTTTCGATGGGATCGGTGAGGAAGTCATGTTGAACATCGTTATTCTTTTCGCACACCATGTCGATATGCGATTGCAGAACGACGGTTTGAAGATTTTCTTTTCCCGGAGTAGCGGGCTTTTTAATCAATACATTACCGGCTTCGTCCACCTTGGTTTCGAGATTATGTTTTGCTCCGAATGCCTTCAGGTAGGCAATCATTTTCTCTTCCTTCTTCGAAGGGCGTGGCACTTGGCAGATTTCTTCGAAATACTTGAATACGCCAGCCGGCTTTAAGTCTTTTTTTTCCATGCTGTTTCTATTTTATAATAGGAATAGAAGGGTTGTTTTCGCTTCTTCTATTGCTAAATATGGTTAATTTGATTGACTTATCTGAACTCATATCTCATTAAAGCCTATCTTTGCACTCACAAAATTAATAGAAATGGTTGAGACTATACTGATAACTTTGTTAATAGTTGCTATTTCCCTGGTATTATTAGGGGTGAAAGTATTCTTTACGAAGGGTGGGAAATTCCCGAATGGTCACGTGAGTGGGAATAAAGCGTTGCGTCAGAAAGGAATCGGATGCGCACAGTCGCAAGATCGCGAAGCACAAAAGAAGCCGCGTTTTTCTATTAACGAGTTGGAAAAAGCCTTGAACGATAGTATGAATTAAATTTATTAAAAACAATACTTATTAATTATGAATAGAATGAACTACCTCATGAACGGTTTGGCTGCTCTTGCGTTTATCGTTTTATTTTCACAATGTGCTGGCAAAACTGACAATCAAACTACCAATGCTCCGGCTCAGGCTAATGCCGAACTGTCAGGAATGAAAATTGCCTATGTTGAAATAGATACGCTGCTTGCCAAATACAATTTCTGTATTGACTTGAATGAGGCGATGGTAAAGAAGAGCGAAAACGTTCGTATGACATTGAATCAGAAGGCTACCTCTTTGAACAAGGAAAAGCAAGATTTTCAGAAGAAAGTTGAAAACAATGCTTTCCTGTCACAAGATAGAGCGCAGCAAGAGTACAACCGTCTGGTGAAGTTGGAACAAGATTTGCAAGAGTTGAGCAACAAACTTCAGAATGGTTTGATGGAAGAGAACAACAAGAATAGCTTGCAGTTCCGCGATTCTATCAACGCTTTCCTGAAAGAATATAATAAGACTCACGGATATAGCCTGATCTTCAGCAACACTGGTTTCGATAACCTGCTTTATGCTGACAGCACTTTCAATATTACAAAAGAAATTGTTGACGGGTTGAATGCAAGATATTCACCTGTGAAGAAATAAATGATATAAAACTGTTCCGTTCTTTATAAAAGGACGGAACATTATCGAATTAAAAAAAGTGATGCCTGTTCAAGACTGAAAAGCTATGAACGGGCTTTTTTTATAACCTTTCTTTTTCTTCTTCCTGTGGAATACGGAAAGCGGTGTAAAGTTCGAGGATGGCAGCAACTGTGAGGCAGGCAATCCATTCATTGCCTCGTGTGGTAAACATGAAGGCTCCGGTCAGGATAAGTGCCAGTGCACCGAATATCTGCTGAACACGCAGGCGTTTCAATGTTTTGCTCTTTCCTTTGACGGGTGTGTTCACTTGTGCCAATGCGATACATCCGGCTCCAACAGTATATATGTAAGGAGCGTATATCCATCCGGTAATAAACACAGCTGCTCCGGTGAGAGCCATTATGGCGCCTGCGGTGAAAAGGGCGGGTACTAATTGTTTCATTCTTTAATCTTCAAAAACGTAAATATCTTCGTTGGGTTTCTTCATCAGATACTTTTCACGGGCGATCTGTTCGATGGCGTCCGGATTGGTACTTATTTCGTTGAGACGTTTGGTGTTCTCTTCGTAATCTGCCCGGTACTTTTCTATCTCTTCTTTCAACTGGCTGATTTCCCGTTCATATCCGAAACGACGAACCAGGCTGTTCTCGTCCAGAAAGCCAATGATAACAGCAAATGCAACGACCGTAATGAGGTACTTGCGTCTGCATATGAAACTCCAGATACTGATTAGTTTACCCATAATTTCTCCTTTTAATATCTGCAAAGATAAAACTAATAACTTAAAAACTTATCGCTTCGGCTTCAAAACTTCTCTCTTTATCCCTTATTACTTATCACTTTTTTTGTGTACATTTGCAGAATAAGCGAAATTTCAAAAACAGAGAGAATCCCGGATATGGAAAACTATATTGTTTCAGCCCGTAAATACCGTCCGTCCACGTTCGAATCGGTGGTGGGGCAGCGGGCGTTGACTACTACGCTGAAAAATGCAATTGCTACCCAAAAACTGGCTCATGCTTATTTGTTTTGCGGACCGCGCGGGGTAGGAAAAACGACTTGCGCGCGTATCTTTGCCAAAACCATTAATTGTATGACGCCTACCGCTGACGGAGAGGCTTGCAATCAGTGTGAGTCATGTGTAGCTTTCAACGAACAGCGGTCATATAATATTCACGAACTCGATGCTGCTTCTAATAACTCGGTGGATGACATTCGCCAGTTGGTGGAGCAAGTGCGTATCCCGCCACAGATTGGTAAGTATAAGGTATATATCATCGACGAGGTGCACATGCTCTCGGCATCTGCTTTCAATGCGTTCCTAAAAACGCTGGAAGAACCTCCCCGTCATGCGATTTTTATTCTGGCTACGACGGAGAAGCATAAGATTCTTCCTACCATTCTTTCACGTTGTCAGATTTATGACTTTAACCGGATAAGCGTGGAAGATACGGTGAATCATCTGTCGTATGTTGCTTCGAAAGAAGGAATCACGGCAGAGCCGGAAGCGCTGAACGTGATAGCCATGAAGGCGGACGGTGGTATGCGTGATGCATTGTCTATCTTCGATCAGGTGGTTAGTTTCACCGGAGGAAATATCACCTATAAGAGTGTGATTGATAATCTGAACGTACTTGATTATGAATATTATTTCCGTCTGACGGATTGCTTCCTCGAAAACAAGGTGAGCGACGCATTGTTGCTTTTCAATGATATATTGAATAAAGGTTTTGACGGAAGTCACTTTATTACCGGATTGTCGTCTCATTTCCGTGACTTGTTGGTCGGGAAAGACCCGGTGACATTGCCTTTACTGGAAGTGGGAGCGAGCATACGCCAACGTTATCAGGAACAGGCGCAGAAATGTCCGTTACCTTTCTTGTACCGGGCTATGAAGCTGTGTAATGAGTGCGATTTGAATTACCGCATCAGCAAAAATAAGCGTTTGCTGGTAGAACTGACCTTGATACAGGTTGCACAGCTTACCACCGAGGGGGATGACGTGAGTGGTGGGCGTGGCCCTACGAAGACCATAAAACCCATATTCACACAGCCTGCCGCAGCTCAGCAGCCGCAGGTCGCTTCTGCAACCCAGGTTCAGCAGGCTTCCCTTCATACGTCTCCGTCTTCAGTAACAACACAGGCTGTTAATGGCACTACTGCCCGGCATCCGCAAGCATCTGCAGCAGTGCAACCGGGAGCATCGGCTTCTTCTGGTGCGGCTTCGTCTGCTCCGTCGCAAGGAGCGGGAGTTGCCCCGACTGTCAAGGAAGAACGGAAAATTCCGGTGATGAAGATGTCTAATTTGGGCGTGTCTATTAAGAATCCGCAGCGCGATCAGGCAACGCAGAATACAGCTACCACTCATGTTCCCAGAGTGCAGCAACCGGAAGAGGATTTTATTTTCAATGACCGGGATTTGAATTACTATTGGCAGGAATATGCCGGTCAGTTGCCGAAAGAACAGGATGCTCTTACTAAACGTATGCAGATGCTCCGTCCGGTATTGCTTAATAACTCAACGACTTTTGAAGTGGTAGTTGATAATGAGTTTGCTGCAAAGGATTTTACAGCTTTGATTCCCGAATTGCAGGATTATCTTCGTGGCAGACTGAAAAACAGCAAAGTGGTGATGACAGTGCGGGTAAGTGAGGCAACGGAAACAATACGTCCTGTGGGACGTGTCGAGAAATTCCAGATGATGGCTCAAAAGAATCAGGCGTTGATGCAGCTGAAAGATGAGTTCGGACTGGAGCTATACTAATGTACTTATTTCTATCGGATTATCATCTTCCACAGGAACGAAGGCTTTTATCTATATCGGATACCGGTATGAAAATATGGTCTATACTTTTGATTTTTTATCTTAATGTAAACGTTGATTCATACGGTCTTCGTATCCGTCTGAAGGTCTTTTTCCCGGCATGACAATCCACAGGATTATATATATGATTACTCCGGCGAAAGCAGTGAAGAATGTAGCTAATATATACACTATTCTTAGTAAGGTAGGATCCCATCCGAAATATTCGGCTATTCCGGCGCATACACCTGCGATCATTCGGTTGGAAGAACGGGTTAATTTCTTTTCATTTTCCATGATGTACTTTGTTTTAGTGCGAATACTATACAAATATAAAGAATATCATTGGGATAATCGAATAAAATCGGCAGATTATGGCAGAAAAGTATGGATACCCGGTCATGAAATAACAACGGAAAGGCAAGGGGGGCAATCCATAAATGCTAATCTGGGCGATATATAAAAATGCAGCTTGTTTATTTATTATAGGAGCATTTTTGTATTTTTGTAGCCGCTTAATAAAAAACAGGAAAGAGTAAATAAGCGTTGTGAAAGTCAAATGATGCATAATACGATAAACTCACTTAAAGCCAAGTCAAACATGAGCAATAGTTCCATAAATGAACTGTTTGCTCATAGCTCTTTATTGGAATTGCCCAAAAAACATATCCTAACGTCCTCTTTCCAGAATGATAAAAACTTTTATTTCATTAAAAAAGGTATAGCACGCTCATATTGTGTAATTAACGACAAAGAACTCACCTCATGGTTTAGTACAGAAGGAGATATCGTTTTTTCGACGAACAATTTTTATGGGAACCAACAAGGGTACGAATATGAAGTTGTTCAGTTATTGGAAAATACGGTATTATATGCCGTGCCGATAAAAGATTTGGAAAAGCTGTATCAGACTAATATAGAAATAGCGAACTGGTCAAGGATTTTGCATCAAGAGGCTTTTATAATGAATGAAAAGCGTTTAATTTCAAGACTGTATAAGTCAGCGGAAGAACGATATATAGAATTGTTGCAAACACGTCCGGATCTCTTCCAAAGAGTAAATTTGGGTTATATTGCATCTTTTTTAGGCATCTCTCAAGTTACGTTGTGCCATTTGAGGAACAAGATTAAATAATAGGGTTGTTTCGTTTCCCTTCCTTCGCATTACTTTATTCTGCTTTTTTAAGTAGTTTAAAAAAAATGTCATACCATTGTCCTAACTTTGCAATTGAAAAAATTGAATACCAAATGAAAAATGTGAATCATATAGTATGGGCTGATTTAATTCGTGTGATAGCCATTTTAATGGTTATCTGTATCCATTGTTCAGACCCTTTCAATGTTTCTCCTGAAGCTCGTTTAAATCCGGAGTATAACTTATGGGGGAGTATTTATGGAGCTTTCTTGCGTCCGTGCGTACCGTTGTTTGTGATGCTGACAGGAATGTTATTATTACCGGTAGAACAGGAAATCGGACAATTTTATAAAAAAAGGATGCTTCGTGTAATAGTCCCTTTTATTGTATGGTCTTTATTATATAATTTGTTTCCGTGGTTTACGGGTATTTTAGGACTGAATAATTCTGTTTTGTCTGAAATGTTTGCGTATGCAGGAGAGTCTCCAAGTCAAACTTGGGATAGTTGCTTGCATAATATTCTTATGATTCCTTTTAACTTCAATACATATACAGTTCCTTTATGGTACATATATATGTTGATAGGATTATATTTGTATATGCCTTTTTTTTCTGCATGGCTGAAACAAGCAACAGAGAAACAAATGAAAATATTCTTATCCGTTTGGTTTATCACATTATTTCTGCCTTATTGCCAAGAATATATATCCAGCTATATAGGAGGTACTTGTGCTTGGAATGACTATGGCACTTTATATTATTTTTCAGGTTTTAGCGGTTATCTGCTTTTAGGCTATTATTTGAAAGACAGAAACAAGTTGTCGGTGAAAAAGACTGTTGTTTTATCTCTCATTCTTTTTACTGTCGGTTATGCCATAACGTATTATGGATTCAGGAATATGACTTCACAACCTGATATTACAGAGCGACAAATGGAATTATTCTTTTTATACTGTTCGCCCAATGTCTTTTTAATGACGGTTGCCTGGTATTTATTAATTCAAAAAGTAAAGGTAACGTCTCCCTTAATGATATCAGCCTTAAAGAATATAACAAAATGTGGACTGGGCATCTATATGGTACATTATTTTGCTGTAGGAATAGGTTATTTAGCAATTGACAGAATTGATTTACCTATATTCATGCGTATTCCAGCGACAGCTTTATTTGTGTTTATCGTATCGTGGTGTATAGTTGCATTATTCTACAAAGTGCTTCCTAAGGCTGCGAAATGGATAATGGGATAGTTTAGTTTTGCGACATAAATGAAAAACGGATAAAAGAAAAAAGGGAGCAGTCCGAAAATTAAGGGGGAGTGATTTGGGGCAATCACATTCTTAAAATAAACACATAGCGGTCCATATCGAGCGTTTCATCATACCGAAGAACGCCACAAGTCCACGCGGCAGTTCGACAAGCTAAGGCGGAACATACGGCAGTCCATACAGCAACGGAAAGGCAAGGTGGGATGAAGCTATAACCGTGTTATCTCGCTGGAAAACAATAAAAAAGTGCTATTCATAATCCTTTGTGAATAACATTTTTCTATATTTGCAAATAAAAAAGTACATCGGGAGCTGTGCCGGATACGTGACGAACAAAAGACTTTCGGAAAAATACACGTAAATACAGAATTGCAACCACATATATAAAACATGAAAGCAACAATACCATATAAAAGAATTGAAAACACTCTGTTTGCTATTATCCCTCTACTCGTGGGATGGCGTATCACTTCTTATTATACATCTGCTTTACCCGATTTCGACATAGCGGCTAACGATATATTCATAACGATAGAATGTAAAGTGCAGACATTTGTATTATGGGGGATTATGTTATTCTTTTTCTACGTCATCGGAAAACAAGTGAATAATATACGGAAAAGACGGTTGTTCAAGATAACTGCCGTGTTGGTATATTGGTTAATCGTGTGGGGTATCTGCTACTACCAATGTGCCATAGAAGCGGTGCGGAACTGGAATGATATGATGAATGGGAATGTTGGATAGACTAAGTATTTACAGTTATCCGAATTATCAATATAAACAAACTATGACAGGAAAACAGGTGACATGAAGAAACGAAAAAAAAAGAGCAACAAGCAATCGAGGCGTGAAATCATTGCCGATGTCAAGCGTAGAGAGGTTGAGTGGAGAAAGGAAAGGAGAAAGGAAAGGTGGCGTATATGCAAATCCCATATCATGTTGTGGGGAACATTTATATCTTTCTTCTTATTACTTATATTCGTCATGCTGTCAGATATACGTAATACCTTCTCCAACATCATACTTGGATTGATAGCCATTAACGGTGGGATTTACCTATTTATGTACATCTTGTTTAAAGCCGCCCGGAATCTGATCATCCGGATACCTCTGAAAAATGGCGAAAGTACGGGAAATACGCAATGGTTGTTGGATTCTTCGGAAACTTTGGTAGAGCCTGAATATTTAAGCCGGTGTGATGACAAACAGATTGTTATTGATAATGACGGCATATCGGTGAGAGTATTGTTTTTTCTGATCTGGCTTGTTATATTTTTAGCTATGGTTTATCTCGGTTTAACTCCTTCAAAACTTGCAACTGAAGATTATGGAAGTACATTACTGCTTCTTGAGTTGTACTTGCTTATCCTGGCACTAGGAATAAGTGCCATTCTACAACCTTGGCAGCGGATTGTTTTTGATCGTGTTTCCAGAACTGTAACTATACCAGGACGACTTCTGCTGCATAAAAAAGAAACGATACCTTATAGTCAGGCTGAACTCACGATTCGTTATTACATGGGGCGTGGTTCGTTGGGGGTTGTGACAAGTATAATAATTTCCAATTCCAATTCACCTAGCCTGTTAAGTGGAGTTTCCTTAATGCCAGGCGATATAGATGAAGCCAGGCGTTTTGCACGCTTCATACAACTATACATGGAAAAAGAGGAGTTGCCGGACATACCAGAATTTGAGAAATACAGGAATGAAGTAAACGTTTAAATTGAAATAATAATGGGTAGAATCATTTTATTTTTTTAGGAAGTGCATTGTTTTTGTCCGGCTGCAAGAATAGTAAACAGCCGGAAGGTTATAATTCTACCGATGAAAATCTAAAATAGATTCATTCTTGCACGGTTTTGATTCTTTTCACCACAGAGGACACGGAGAACACAGAGGTGAATTTGTTTTATGACTTATGGTTGTAACCCTAATTTTGATGCGTAATCCTCCTACCATAAAGTTGAAAAAACATGAAAACATCTGCCACCTGCAACGAAAAACGTGTAATGTACTAGTTGATAAATAGTTGGAGCGTTGCAGATACCTGCGGCAGATAGGTTGCAGATAAAGTATCTGCAACACAGTATAAACCTTACATAAGCTAAT
>NZ_JBDFVF010000021.1:0-126767 GCF_040913205.1 Bacteroides sp. MSSM.1001136sp1_RTP21357st2_D2_RTP21359_211015
TTGTTTATAATATACTTCACCGATCTGTCTGTATAAAAGCCCTTTGTAATAAGATTCATCGGTATCTGTCAGTTTCTTTTCTATTTTGAGAAAAAGACGTAATGCTCCCGGTTTATCACCTGTGCGTAATTTAATTCTTCCCCAATAATATAGAGTTTTACACTGGTGACGTAAATCTTTGGGGTAATGTTTATAATATTGCCAAGCCTGGCGGATCAATGAATCGTCAGTAACTTTCATTTGTTTTTTTTCCAAAGCTTCGGAATAGAGCAATGCATATCTGGCCTGTTCAGCCCGGTTGCCTTCTGGTTTGAGTTTTTGTAGTATTGCTAATGCACTATCCGGGTTGTTCTGCATTAGCTTTTCAGCCTCACTAAGGCGAGGGGTCTGTTCCCTGTTATAACAACCTGTAAAATAGAGAATAGCTGATAGTCCAATTATAATCTTACATTTCATATTGCGAATATAATAATGTGTTTTATTTTTTGCATGGGCGATTAGGAATATTTTACCAATATAAATTATTCTTTAACTTATATGATTATCGCTCGCTATTTATATATATTTTTTATTGGGCCTAACAATATATAATTGCTTATTAGCATATTATATAATATGTATAATCGTAATAGTACAAAATAGCAGTAAGTTATTGCTATTCAGAGTAAAAGTATCAGTTCACTCGTTGTTGTTAAAAAATAAACTTGACTACCCTAAAGGTGTAAGTGTAAGTGCTTTTTTGAATTTTATCAAGGGTGTTAGATATGTGTTAGATTATTAATTGAACCATTTTTGCAAACTACTGATTATAAGTAAAATAAAAATCAATGTATTAGATTTATTCTTTTGTCCTACAACTAAAAAGCTCTGCAATCTTTTTACTTTTGCATTCGAAAAAAATAAAACAATAGATTATGAAGAAAATTGCTATTTTATTAGTTTTTACTTTGGGAACATTTATTGTAAATGCCCAATCAGTTGTAGAAGGAACAAAGTTTATGGACAATTGGTCTGTAGGAGTGAATGCAGGAGCAGTTACCCCTCTCACTCACGCCTCTTTCTTTAAAGGGATGCGTCCCGGTTTCGGAGTTGGAATATCCAAACAATTAACTCCTAGTTTTCGGTTTGGAATTTCAGGGAATGGGATATATCAATACAACTCCGAGTAAAACAGCTTTTGATGTTTTAGATGTCAGCTTGTTAAGTAAAATTAACTTAATAAATCTATTTGCAAGCTATCGGGGCAAACCTCGTTTGTTTGAGATAGAAGCTATTGCCGGAATGGGGTGGTTGCATTATTATGTAAATGGTAAAGGAGATGACAATTCATGGTCTACCCGTCTCGGATTGAATCTTAATTTCAACCTCGGTGAAACAAAAGCATGGACATTGGGAATTAAGCCCGCTATCGTATATGATATGCAAGGTGATTTTAATCAGGCAAAGAGTTGTTTCAATGCAAACAATGCAACATTTGAACTGACTGCCGGATTGACTTATCACTTCAAGATGAGTACTGGGAATCATTACTTTACTAAAGTAAAAGTCTACAATCAGAGCGAAATTGATGATTTGAATGTTGCTATTAATGCACTTCGCGAACAGGTGGGCAGTCGTGACAGAGAACTAAACAATGCTAACCAAAGAATTAGCGGTTTGCATAAAGAGTTGGAAGAATGTCGTACAAAGGTCGTTCCCATTGAAACAGTAGTCAAGACTGCCCGCGTTCCGGAATCTATCATTACTTTCAGACAAGGTCGCTCATCAGTGGATGCATCACAGCTACCGAATGTGGAACGTGTAGCCTCCTACATGAAGAAATATCCCGATTCAAAAGTCATTATTAAAGGGTACGCTTCTCCAGAAGGCAATGTTGAGATCAACGCAAAAATTGCTACCGCACGTGCAGAAGCTGTAAAAACAATCCTTGTTAATAAATACAAGATTAATACGTCTCGTATTACTGCCGAAGATCAGGGAGTAGGTGACATGTTTACCGAACCGGATTGGAACCGTGTAAGTGTATGTACTATCGAAGATTGATGTAATAAGAATATTTGGAGTTGTTGAAGGTAAATAAAAAAGGAAGCCCGAAATCTGAGGGCACTGAAAAAGTTCTTTTTCTCCGTTAGCTCCTCTTCTTATGAATTGGCTCCAAAGTTGCATGGCGTATGATAAATTTCATTTGCATGCAACTTTTCCTTATATTGGTAGTGAGTAATCGTCTATTGGTATACATGCACGCTGGCAACGACACTCTCAAAGGAGACTTTGAAAGAATGCAACTTCAGTCCGCTTTTCCCATCTGCTCCGACTACGGCTCGGAGGCTATCGTCCTTCTGATCTTTGACCAAAAGAACTTCTTGGTCTTTGATTTTTTTGCTCATATTACTATGTATTTAATGACGTCAGTAGCGGTTTACAGACAAAAGTAAACAAAAAAAAGTGAGTGCTAGAGATTGTAAATAAGTGAGTATTTGTAGCTTTGATATGATTAGGAGTAGCATATTGAAAGTTATAAATTTCATTTGCTGAATTACCATAAATGGGGAATGGTAAGTAAAAAAATCATCATTTTAAGGTATTGCAACCGAAAAAATATGTGACTAATTTTGCGTTATAAAATAAAGAATTATGTTCTGACCTATGCAAACAACGAAGGATTATATACGTAAGCTATTGCTGGAAACAGCGCAGAAAGCTTTTTTCGAAAAGGGCTTCAAGTCGGTGTCTATGCGTGAGATTTCTAAGTTGTCGGGCATTGGTCTGAGCAATATATACAATTACTATCCCTGTAAGGACGATTTACTGGTTGATGTGTTGCGTCCTCTTTTGGCTGCTATGTACAGGATGCTGGAAGATCACAACCGACCGGAGAATTTCTCCCTTGACATATTTATCTCAGATGAATATCATCGTGCATCTTTGCAGGAGCTTATGGGCATTATAACTCGTTACCGAAGTGAATTAAATTTGCTGTTTTTCTCTACGCAGCATTCTCGCCTCAAAGATTATTTGGAAGAGTGGATTGAGAAGAGTGCCACAATAGGGATGGAATATATGGAAAAGATGAGAAGACTCCATCCGGAACTACATACCGATATTTCTCCGTTCTTCATGCACTTCACCTGCTCTTGGTGGATTAATATGATGAAAGAGGTGGTGCAACATAAGGAACTTTCCTGCGAAGAGATAGAGTGTTTCATCAGTGAGTATATTCGCTTTAGCACGGGAGGATGGAAGAAACTCATGAATGTAAAGAATGAAAGATGAAGGCAGAACTATTGAAACATCCTGTCTGTCAAGAGATAACTAATCAAAACATCCGTTTCTCGTCTTGTCTGCAATGCAAGCCTTGCGGAAATGATTGTACGATTGTAAACAATCGAATCTCTTTTGTATTTGATTCCGAGACAATAGGCATCAGCTACCTTCTGCTCGACTCCACACCTATAGCCTGCATGGACAGATGCTGCAATCTTGTCAGGCAGCGTTTCGTTTGATGCAGGAGTTGGAACGCCGAGTCATTCCAGAAGAATCACTAAATAATAATCAGCATATGAGTATCATCAACATCATCAGCAACGACGAATTAACACTCGTACAAGGAGTCAACGGGCTTTTCTTCTGCGAGGAGTCATGGGTTACGCAAAGCAGGGCAGTCTCCCGTATCGGAAAGGTTTTGCCCAAAGAAATTATTGGGACGAAAGATCAAAGTACCAACATCGTACATCCGCAGACTGACCGAACTAAACTTAGTTGCCAAAAGCATGAAACGTCTTATTTCTAAATCTAACTGTTTCTCCTACCGAGCGAGCCGCCTGCAAAGAGCGGCTCGCTTTGCTTCTGAACAAAACAAACTTTTGTTCTCTTTTGACGCACTAACTTCCAATCCATCATAGCCATGTCTCAACCAGTACTTATAGCATTTTTCCTAACATCGTTTGCCGGTATATCCACAGGGATAGGCAGTGCGATTGCATTTTTTGCTAAGCGCACCAATACTTCATTCCTTTCTCTTTCATTGGGATTTTCAACAGCAGTAATGATTTATATGTCTTTCGCCAATCTGTTTGCCTCTTCTTTGCAGACTCTTGCCAATATACATGGCAAGGACGACGGAACTCTTCATTCCACACTTTCTTTTTTCGGGGGAATCGTATTGATTCTACTTATTGATAAGCTAATTCCTCACTACGAAAATCCACACGAAATGCATCGGGTGGAAGAAATGAGCTTAAAGGAAGAACGAAAGACTGAAATAAAGCCTCAATTATTACGCGTCGATGTAGTGACAGCCTTGGTGCTGGCAATACACAATTTCCCGGAAGGTATGGTTACGTTTCTTGCAGCATTGAAGGATATAAACATTGCTATACCTATTGCCTGTGCCATCGCCATACATAATATACCCGAAGGCATTTCCGTCTCCGTTCCGATCTATTATGCTACAGGTAATCGTAAACGGGCCCTTTGGCTTTCATTTCTATCGGGATTGGCCGAGCCGGTAGGAGCCGTCATCGGCTATCTTATCTTGGCACCATTCCTCAATGACCATGTTTTCGGCGTTATTTTCGGGATGATTGCCGGTATCATGGTATTTATCTCGCTTGATGAGTTACTACCCGCTGCCGAAGAATACGGTAAGCACCATCATACTATCTATGGTTTGGTAGCAGGCATGGCGGTTATGGCACTCAACCTGCTGATGTTGTGTTAGCAAGACTAAGTAATATAAAAAACATAAGTAAAAAAAAGAAAGAATATGAACACTTCTCACTCCTGCCGTTGTCACGTGCATGATGCCCACAAAGAGCATTCTTGTGTCCACGCACATTGTCACCATTATCATATGTAGCCCCAAAGTGGAAAGCTATTTCTCGTCACGCTGCTGAATGTGTTGAAATGAATGAACTTACCAATAACAAACGATATGAAAATAGAAAGAATCAATGACTGGTTTGCCCGTCAGGGCAGATGGATGGTACAAAAACGATGGCTTGTACTAAGCTTGTTTATCCTCGTCTTCGCCATAGGATTTACAGGGTTAAGATATTTCAAGGTGAGTGCTTCGTGGGAAAACTACTTCCTCGAAGACGACCCGATGCTTGTCAAGACCAAAGAATTCAAGGATATATTCGGCAATGACAATTTTGCCGCCGTACTGACCCAATGCGACAATTCGTTTATGAAAGAGAACTTAGAGCTCATCCGCGAACTCACGAACGAAATGATGGATAGCATTTCATACGCCGACAAAATCACTTCGCTCACTGACATCGAATTTATGGTAGGGAATGAAGAAGGAATGACTATCGAGCAGATAGTGCCTGACCTTATTCCCACTGATGCGGCAAGTCTGGAAACGATACGTCGCAAAGCCTATATGAAGCCACATATTGCCGAGCGGCTTGTCTCCAAAGATGGTACGCTCTCGTGGATTATTCTCAAGTTGCGTACCTTTCCTAAAGATTCAGTGTGGAATAAAGGTAAGAATGCCGTTTCTCCTGAAGTGCTAACGGGGAATGAGCTGGAGCATATCATCACTAAAGACAAATACCAAAAGCTCCATCCCAAAGGCACAGGCTTGCCCTACGTTACCGCCATGAAGATGAAATGGATTGGCAAAGAGATGCCCCGTGTGATGGGCATTGCCGCACTCGTTTCCATTCTTATTTTGTTACTCATAACACGCTCCCTACGGGGCGTTGTCGTTCCACTTATCACGGCGGCAGGCCCAATTGTGATTGTGTATGGACTGTTGGGATATGTCGGCATGACGATAGACAGCGGTATGATGATGATACCTATGCTGTTGGCGTTTGCCGTCTCGATAGCCTATAACATACATATCTTTTCCTATTTCAAACGGCAATTCCTTCTACACGGAGAACGTCGACGAGCCGTAGAAGAGACCGTGGGTGAAATGGGCTGGCCTGTGTTGTTCAGTGCACTCACCACCTTTGCCGCCCTGCTGTCGTTTCTCGCTATTCCGATGCAGCCCATGCGGTTCATTGGTATCGCTACCTCCTCGTGCGTGATGCTGGCTTTCTTCATTGCCATTACACTGATGCCCGTGCTGTTGAGTTTTGGCAAGAACGGCAAACCTCATCCCAAAGTGCAGGAAACCGGCGGACGGTGGCTCGACCATCAACTGGGGCGTTTGGGAGAAAGCGTACTCCGGCATGGCACATTGATCCTATGGATTGCAGGGCTGCTTACCGCAGCACTCATTTATCAATTCACCAAGATAGAGACCGCCTTTGACATAGAACGCACCATGGGACGTAAAATAGCCTATGTAAACAATCTGCTGGAAGTAGGTGAAAGCGAACTGGGATCCATCTACACCTACGACGTCATGATAGACCTGCCCGAAGACGGCTTGACAAAATCGCCGGCAATGCTTGTACGCTTAGACTCTCTGGCACAAAAGGCCGAAGGCTATAAGCTAACCAAGCGAACGACTACAGTGCTGAATATCCTAAAAGACCTGAATCAAACCCTGCACGAAGGAGATGCGGCTTATTATCGTATTCCGACGAATCCGGAAGAGGTGGCACAACTGCTGCTCCTTTACGAGAATGCAGGCGGTAGCGAAGCGGAATATTGGATCGATTACGACTATCGACGTTTGCGCCTGATGGTGGAGATCAGCAGTTTTGACTCCGGCGAGGTAGAACGAGAGTTGAACGATATTGCAGCCAATGCCGCCAGGCTCTTCCCCGAAGCTTCTGTCACTACAGTGGGTAGTATTCCGCAATTTACCGTGATGATGCAGTACGTGGCTCGCGGGCAGATGGTTTCATTTGCCATCTCTCTCCTTATTATCGGCATCCTAATGATGTTGGTCTTTGGCAGTGTACGCATCGGGCTTATCGGTTTGATACCCAATATCACTCCGGCTTTGGTGGTCGGCGGACTGATGGGATGGCTGGGCTACCCGTTGGATATGATGACCGCAACCATTATGCCGATGATCCTCGGTTTGGCTGTCGACGACACCATTCACTTCATCAACCACGGGCATTTGGAGTTCGACCGTCGAGGTAATTATCGGGATGCCATTCTCCGCTCGTTCCGTACGATCGGGACACCAATCATTCTGACCAGTGTCGTGATATGTGCGAACTTCGCTATTTACATGACTTCCGAAGGCCTCTCTTTTATACACATGGGTCTGCTCTCCGTAGCGGGTATCGTATCGGCACTCGTGGCCGACCTCTGCGTTACACCCGTGTTATTCCAAAAGTTCCGGTTATTCGGGAAAGAGATAGAAACCAATGAAACAATCAATTAATATGAATACATTAAAGAAACTTCAATTTTACATGGGCAAACGCAAGGTGCTTATGCCCATAGCCCTGACACTGTCGGGATTAAGCGGTCTGCTCTCGCTTATGCCATTCATCTTCATTTGGCTTATCGTACGCTCGCTACTATTGACTGGCAGCGTTGCCTCAGGAATCCCTATCAACGTCTATGCATGGTGGGCGGTAGGCACAGCCGTTGCCGGCCTTGTCATTTACTTTGCCGGGCTGATGCTTTTGCACTTAGCGGCGTTCCGGGTAGAAACCAATATGCGACGTACGGCTATGAGAAAAATCATGCAGATGCCGCTTGGCTTCTTCGACCGGAATACCAGCGGACAGATGCGTAAGATTATTGATGAAAATGCTTCTGAAACCCACACGTTTGTCGCACATCTCTTGCCCGACCTGGCGGGGAGTTTTATAGCCCCGCTGTCGGTTATAATATTGATCTTCGTCTTCAACTGGCAACTTGGTCTGGCGTGCCTGATCCCCCTCACGGCGGCTGTCTTCATCATGACACGGATGAATACAACTGCTCAGAAGGCGTTCCAAAATGAATACCTCGGAGCACAAGAGCATATGAGCAGCGAAGCGGTGGAATACGTACGTGGTATTTCGGTGGTGAAAGTGTTCCAGCAAACGATATTCTCTTTCAAACGTTTTTACGACAGCATCATCGCCTACCGGGATTTAGTTACCAAATACACGCTGGGTTGGCAAAAGCCGATGTCACTCTACACGGTGGCCATCAATAGCTTTGCTTTCCTACTTGTCCCCGTAGTCATATTGCTTATCGGCAACAAAAGCGAAAACATTGCCCCCATCATCACCGATATGTTCCTGTATGTGCTGATTACTCCGGTGATAGCAACCAATGTGATGAAAGTGATGTATCTGCAACAAGATATGTTTCTGGCAGATCAAGCCATAAGCCGGGTGGAAAACCTGACGAGTAGCGAACCACTCCCAATAGCCGAAAATCCGGAGAAAATCACCGCTTGCGATGTGACATTCGAGAACGTTTCGTTTGCCTATCCCAATGCCGGTCAAAATGCCGTAGACGGTATCAGCTTCCACCTCCCCGAAGGGAAGACTTTTGCCCTTGTGGGGCAATCGGGAGGAGGGAAGACCACCATTGCCCAACTCATTCCCCGCTTTTGGGACGTATCAGCAGGTAGTGTGACGATTGGCGGAATAAATGTGAAAAACATTGCCAAAGACAACCTGATGAACCACATCGCTTTCGTCTTCCAGAATACAAAACTCTTCAAGACCTCTTTGCTGGAGAACATCAAATACGGTAATCCGGCAGCGAGTGATGAAGCCGTGCAACGTGCCATAGACCTTTCCCAAAGTCGGGAGATCATCGACCGGCTACCCAACGGATTGAACACGAAGATAGGAGTAGATGGAACATTCCTTTCGGGAGGGGAACAGCAACGCATTGTCTTGGCCCGGGCCATCTTGAAAGATGCGCCGATTGTTGTCCTGGACGAAGCAACAGCTTTTGCCGACCCCGAAAACGAACACCTGATACAAAAAGCCCTGCACGAGCTGAGAAAAGGAAAGACAGTGTTGATGATCGCCCATCATCTGACTAGCGTACAGGATGCCGACAAGATACTGGTGATAGCACAAGGCAAGATTGCCGAAGAAGGCACACACAGCGAGTTGATAGCCCGAAACGGCATCTATAACAGCATGTGGAATGAATATCAACGAACCGTGACATGGACGGTATAAACCTCAGGAGACAACATTATGAATATTAGTAAATATTTTCAACACAGATCCACCTTATCGGAAGACGGGGCAAAGACCTTTATAAAAGGGGTTATAGCTTCTCTTTTTCTCAACCTGGCACTGATGCTGCCGGTAATCTTCATCTTTCTGTTCATCACCGATTACCTGCACCCTGTTATCCAAGCCGGGAACAGCACGACGCACGGGCTCTGGTACTACGTGCTGACGGCTCTCTGTTTTATGACGGTACTCTTTGTGATTGCGATGATACAGTACAAGAGCACCTACACGAAAATCTATACCGAGAGTGCCAACCGTCGTATTGGCATTGCCGAGAAGCTGCGTAAATTGCCTTTGGCTTTCTTCGGAGAAAAGAATCTTTCGGATCTCACCGCTACGATGATGGAGGATTGTAACATGTTGGAAACCCTCTTCTCTCACACAGTTCCACAACTCTTCGCCTCTGTCATCAGCATTATCTTGATTGCCACCGGGATGTTCTTCTACAACTGGCAACTGGCCCTTGCTCTCTTTGGGGTCGTACCGGTAGCGACAACGGTCATCTTCTTAGGAAAAAGGCTTATGGATAAAGCTAATAAGGAGTACTATCACGTAAGGCGTGATACGACCGAGCAGATACAGGAAGGGCTTGAAGCGGCGCAGGAGATTAAATCGTACAACGGAGAGGCAGCCTATTGCGACCGTTTAGACAAACAGCTCGAGATATATGAAGCCACTCTGCAGCGAGGCGAATTTCTCGGAGCGGGGCTTGTGGGCAGTGCACAGTCTATCCTGAAACTTGGTTTGGCAAGCGTTATCATTGCGGGAGCTTATTTACTTGGTTTGGGCAGCATCGACATGTTCACTTACTTGGTCTTCCTGCTCGTTGTAGCCAGCATCTACAACCCCATCATGGACGTGTTCAACCATATGGCGACACTGATACTACTCGATGTGCGTATCGACCGCATACGTGAGATGAACGACATGCCCGCACAGCAAGGCGATGAGGATTGCACGGTAGAGGGTTACGACATCTGTTTTGACAAGGTCGATTTTGCTTACGAGACAAGCAAGCAGGTGCTGCGCAACGTCTCTTTCACTGCCAAGCAAGGCAAAGTAACGGCACTTGTGGGACCTTCGGGGGGAGGCAAAAGCACTTCGGCAAAATTAGCTGCCCGCTTTTGGGATATTCATGGCGGAAAGATCACACTTGGCGGACGGGACATCTCAAAAATAGATCCCGAAATGCTCTTGAAAAACTATGCCGTAGTCTTTCAGGACGTGTTGCTTTTCAACGCTTCCGTCATGGACAACATCAAAATCGGGAAGAAAGACGCTACCGAGGAAGAGGTGAAAGCGGTAGCACGTCTTGCCCGTTGCGATGAGTTCATCGCCCGGCTGCCCAACGGTTACGACACCTTGATAGGCGAAAACGGAGAATCGCTATCGGGAGGCGAACGCCAACGCATATCCATTGCCCGTGCGCTTCTCAAAGATGCTCCTGTCATCCTCTTGGACGAAGCAACGGCAAGTCTGGACGTAGAGAACGAAACGTTGATACAGGCCGGTATATCGGAGTTGATCAAGAACAAGACCGTCGTCATCATCGCACACCGTATGCGCACCGTTGCCAACGCTCATCATATCGTGGTGCTGAAAGACGGAACCGTCGCAGAACAAGGAGCACCCGACGAACTGCTTGCCCGAAACGGCGAATTTGCCCGCATGGTAGCACGGCAGAAGGAGACCGGAATATAAATCGAATCAATCAGAATCAATTATAAAGAAAAAGGACAAATGAAGAGATCAATCGCAGTAGTAGCCATGCTTGTGGTGGGGTTCGCTGCCACAACATGCGCACAAACGGGCAGAGAGATTGCCCAAAAGGTAAAAGACCGTCCCGACGGCGATACCCGTCGGTCTGAAATGGTTATGACGTTAATCAACAAACGCGGAGCGGTGCGCGAACGCAAGCTCATTTCCTACTCCATCGATGTGGGCAAAGAAAAGAAAGACCGCAAGAGCATCATGTTCTTCCAATATCCCGGCGATGTAAAGGGGACGGGCTTCTTGACGTGGGATTATGATGAGCTAAACAAGGACGATGACAAATGGCTCTATCTGCCCGCCATAAAGAAAACGCGCCGTATCAGCGGTTCGTCTGCCAAGCAAGACTACTTTATGGGTAGCGACTTTACCTACGACGACATGGGCAGCCGCAACGTGGACGAGGATACGCACACGCTCCTGGGCGAAGAAACCGTCGACGGACAGAAGTGCTGGAAACTGGAATCCTTGCCTAAGGACAAGCGTGATATTTACTCCAGGAAAACGGCCCTGATACGTCAGGACTGTCTGATACCTGTCAGGGTGGAATATTACGACAAGATGGGCAAGCTGCACCGTCGTCTCGAGATGTCGGATATTGCCAAGGTAGAGGGCTTCTGGGTAGCCCGGAAGATGCACATGACCAACGTGCAAACCGAGCATCAGACGGTTCTCGAAATCAAGAATCCGACGTACAACATTCCCATGGAGGAGAGCAAGTTTAACGTGACCACGTTAGAGAAAGGCAGGTTCTGATGAAAGCGTTCAATCGTCTTTCCGCGGGGCTTTGCCTCTCGGTCTTTCTGTTTTGCCCCGTGCATGGAGTTTGGGGACAAGGAGCGGGCGAATCGTCGTGGCAGCTCAAAGGCCTTGTCGACACCTACCACGCCTTCCGCTCCGAAAAGCCGAACGATTGGATGTCTTCCCGTACCCGACTCAGGGGCGAGGTCGGCAAAAACTTCGCAGGCTCTTCGCTCTTCGTCTCGTTCAACGCTACCTACAACGCCTTGCTGAAAGAGCGCACCGGCTTTGAACTGCGGGAAGCATACCTTGACCATCGGCAGGAGCACTGGGGCTTTCGTCTCGGGCGACAACTTGTCATCTGGGGTGCGGCCGACGGCGTACGTATCACCGACCTCGTCTCACCCATGGATATGACCGAGTTCTTGGCGCAAGACTACGACGACATCCGCATGCCCGTCAATGCCCTGCGGTTCTTCGTCTTCAACGACAAGATAAAGCTCGAACTGCTTGCCGTTCCCACTTTCGAAGGATACAAGCTGCCCACCGATGCCGCCAATCCGTGGAGCGTGTTGCCTAAAGAAACACCCCGGTCCCTTGTCTGGGACGCGGAGGGAAGCCGCCCCGAGCTACGCCTCTCCAACGTAGAATACGGGGGCAGGCTCTCTTTCGCCCTGCCGGGGGTAGACTTCTCGCTTGCCGCGCTGCATACGTGGAACAAGATGCCCGTCATCGAGTACAAACCATCGGGCTCCCAACTTACGGTTTCGCCCCGATACTACCGCATGGGATTCGTCGGAGGCGATGTCTCAAAGCCCTTGGGACAGTTCGTGCTGCGCGGCGAAGCGGCCTTCAACCTCGGGAAGCATTTCAGCTACATACAGCAAGCCGCCTCCACCCCTCAAAAAGGATTCAACACCATCAATTGGTTGGTGGGGGCCGACTGGTATGCCCCTCATGAATGGACAGTGATGGCTCAGTTCTCTTCCGAGAGTATTTTCAAGTACGAAAGCTACGTCGCACAGCCCCGCCATAATTCGCTCCTTACGCTCTGCGTGTCGAAGAAGTTACTGGACAGCAACTTACAGCTTTCCGACTTCACCTATTTCGACCTCAACCACAAGGGCTGGTTCAGCCGTTTCACGGCTGACTATGCCCTGAACGACCACATCCACCTCTTGGCAGGCTACGACTGGTTCGGAGGAAGCGAGGGTATGTTCGGCCCGTATAAGCACAATTCGGAAGTATGGGCAAAGGCTAAATACTGCTTTTGAGATCCACACCATTTTAATAACCATAAACAAAATTTGAAAAGATTATGAAGAAGACATACGACAGCAGTTAAAGAGAATGCGGACTTAAGCAATCGGAATCGTTTAAGTTAAACGGTGAAAGACGTTCCAATGGAGCGATCAAAGCCGTTTACTGAAGCTGTTTAAGTAGAACAGCAAAATTATTCAAAGTATAACCATCAAAAACATCAAAAGTCATGTTACTATACAACGTAAAAAAAGAAGAGATGCGCATCGGTAAACACAAGGGCAAAACCATGTATTACGCCTCTCCCATTGCACAAGACAAGATTACCACCAAGCAGCTAGAGGATCGGATTGTCAATGCCACAGCCCTGAGCCGTGCCGACGTGCGGTCAGCCATCACCGCCTTGGCGAAAATCGTACGTGAAGAGATGCTCAGCGGCAGAACCGTTGACCTGGCCAACCTCGGGTCATTTAAGGTTGTATCCAACGGGAAACGCGTGGAAACGGAAAAAGCCGTTACCGCCGAAACTCTCAAAACACCACGCATTCAGTTTTTTCCCAAACTCGAAATGCGCAATCAGGCAAAAAACGTACAGCATGTGGTGATACGTGAAAGCGAGGCCGGATCGGCTAAACCGAGTCCGAATCCCGGAGATTTGCCCGAAGCACCCGATTCTGCTCTTTAATATTCATAACAAGAAACAATGAAGCAGCAAGTATTATTTTTCTTTTTCACGCTGATGCTCACAGGTATCAGCGTGTCCGCCCAAACAGGTGGAGGACGGATTGCAGGCGTGGTCATCGACAATGCAGGCGAAGAACCACTGCCCGGCGCAACCATCTTCATCGAAGAGCTGAAAAAGGGCATTGTGACAGACGGGCATGGCGAGTTCTTACTTTCCGATGTTCCCGCAGCCACTTATACGCTTACTGTAAGGTTTATAGGCTACCACACGCAAACCCGCAAGCTCACGGTGGGTAAAGAGAGAGGGAAAAAAATCATCATCCGCCTGAAAGCCGAAGCAAAATCGTTGGACGAGGTGGTAGTGATGGGTAAGAGCGAAGCCCGTAAGTTACGGGAGCAGGCCATGCCCATATCCGTTATCAGCATGAACCAGATACAAGGAACGGTTAACAATGTACAAGACATTCTGGCAAAAACTGCCGGAATCACCGTGCGTGCCACGGGTGGAACGGGCAGTACCTCTCGCATATCGGTGCGCGGACTGGAAGGCAAACGCATCGGGCTTTTCATTGACGGGAATCCGATGAACGACAATTCCGATTTTATCGACATCAATGATATTCCGGTCGAAATGATCGACCGCATCGAGATATACAAAGGAGTTGTCCCTGCCAAGTTCGGAGGTTCTGCCGTAGGTGGTGCGGTCAATATTGTCACCAAAGAGTATCCGCCTAAATATTTGGACGTGAACTATTCTTACGGCAGTTTCAATACGCACAATGCATCCGTTGTGAGCAAGATGAACATTGCCCCAAAAGGAATCGAGTTCGGGCTGGGAGGTTTTTATACCTATGCCGACAACGACTACAAGATGAAGTCTCCTTTTCAAGAGGGGCTTACTATAACCCGCGATCACGACAAGTTTAAAAAAACAGTCATCGGCGGTAGCTTTAAGGCACGGAAGTGGTGGTTTGACTTGGTGGAGTTTGAACCCGTTTTCATACATACTTACAAAGATATACAGGGGATAGAATCGAACATCCGGCATGCACACAGCCATTCCAACGCCTTTATTTTCGCCAATAAGATGGAGAAAGAAAACTTCCTCTTAGACGGCCTGGACTTGGACTGGCAGCTGGGGTATATCTATACCGACTATCATTTTGCCGATACCGCCTCGCACCGCACACATTGGGATGGAACGCATTATCCGGCAGTTTCCGAATTCGGCGGCGAAATCGGCAAATGGGCTTCATTATTGACGAATGAAAAGCATCAATTGCAGCACAAATTGAATCTCAACTATCTTGTCAATGAGAACCATTCGGTAAACTTCAACTCTTTGCTGAAATACGCTCATGCCAACCCTCGTGATGGGATGAAGGACAAGGTCATAGGTTATCGTACCGACTTTCCAAGCAATATGTTCAGTTGGGTGGCAGGCTTGAATTACGACTATCGCACCTCGAACGATAAGTTCCTTAACTCTTTCAACGTCAAGTATTACTACTACTCGATGAAAACGCGGATGGCAAGTGTCCTGGTAAAGACAGCAGAGGATATAGACACACACAAGAATGATTTCGGCATCAGCAATGCACTTCGCTACCGCATCACACCCAGTCTGATGGCAAAAGCTTCGTTCGGATATGATGTAAGGCTTCCATCGGAAGAGGAACTGTTGGGTGATGGATACGTGATAGCTCCTGCCGGCAATCTCACTCCCGAACGCAATATAAGTGTCAACATAGGAATGTTATTCGATTTAACTGGAAAAGCCTCCTCTAACTTACAGATTGAACTGAACGGATACTATATGCATCTCAAAGACATGATTCGCTTTACGGGCGGATTCTTGCAGTCGCAGTATCAGAACTTCGGCGAGATGCGGACTCTTGGTATGGAAGCAGAGGTGAAAGCCGACATGACACGGTGGCTCTATGGCTATGTGAACGCCACTTACCAAGATCTGCGAGATGTGCGTAAGTATGAACAAAATACAACTGTTGCCAACCCTACCAAAGGTAGCCGTATGCCCAATATACCCTATCTGATGGCAAACGCAGGATTGGAGTTTCACAAAGAAAATCTGTTCGGAGGCAGCGGGATGAATACGCGCATATTCACCGATGCTTCATTTGTGGAAGAATATCTGTACGACTTCGAACAAAGCCAATTCCAGCAGCATCGCATACCTCGAGCCCTCTCGTGCAATATAGGCTTTGAGCAAAGCTTTGGCAATGGGCGCTACTTCATTATGGGAAAAATAAACAACCTGACCGATACAAAAATGATCAGCGAGTTTAACCGTCCTTTACCCGGACGTAGCTTCACTATCAGATTCAGATACGTATTTAAGTAACAAATTAACAATCATTAAACAAAAAAAGAAATGAAAAAGAATGTATTTTTTGTAGCAGCGATATTCGCTGCATTGTGCCTTAACTCATGTGACAAGAATGATCCGGACAATCCTATTGCAGGAGGTTCGGGAAAGATTCTCCTAACAACAGCCCTACCCAATGCAACAGGTATGGATGGAACGGTTTATATGCAACTCATTGATGAGCCTGTATTAGGCAAGACGATGGCTACCAATAACAACAATGGTATAAATGTTCCCTTTGGCAGTTCTTATCCTATGATAATAGGTCAGGAAGTCTATGTCTTCCCAAGCTATCATTTGACAATGGACAAAAACGAACTGATTAAATACCGTCGCACGAATGGAATTTTACAAAGAGAGGGAAGCTTGCAATTGCCTGCCAATAACAGTGCCAACAATCTTGTCAAACTATCTTCCACAAAAGCCTATCTATCGCTTGCCGGACTAGGACTGATTTACATATTTAATCCCGAAACGATGCAGAAGACAGGAGAGATCAACCTGACCTCTTTGGGTATTCAAGATAATAATCCGGACATCGGAATCATGATTGAGCGTGACGGATATGTGTTTGCTGGTCTAAGCCAGATGGTGGGAGGTTGGACAAGCCCTGAGAATTACAAACAAGCAGATGTAGCCGTCATTGACACCAAGACGGACAAGTTGGTCAAGATGATTTCAGAGAAAACCAGTGGTTTTTCTCAAGCCACACGTCCGATCGACCCCAAGTCTTTATTCATGGATGAAAAAGGCGATATATACATTTCTTGTCTCGGGAACTTCGGAATGGTGGCAGGTCATAAGGCCGGCATACTTCGGATTAAGAAAGGAGAAACAGACTTTGATCCAACATACCATTGGACGATAACCGGAGCTTCTATCGAAGGAGAAGAGAAAGTAGCTGGTTTTGCCGCTTCAATTTGTTATGCAGCCAATGGCAAAGCCTACGGATACATTGATATTCCCGGTTATTACAAACCAGGAGAAACGGGACATGGCGCTATAGCGAGCCGAGCTGTAGTCTTTGATTTATACAATCAGAAGATGAAGAAAATAGAAGGATTGGATTTGTCCAATGGCTATGGCGTGTTAGTGTCTAAATATAAAGACGGTTTGGCAATCGCCAATGCTTCAACGACAACAAAAGGCATCTATTATCTCAATCCTCAGACAGATAAGATTAATCCTATTCCTATGATAACCACCATAGGAAATCCCATGGCTATAGAGTGGTTCGGCAACTAAACTTATAACGCGAGTTCGGGATAGCCTCCTTCCAAAAATAAAGAGGGTGTCCGACTGATGAAGTGACCCCAAAAATTTGGACTGGTTAAACACTATCCAGTTATAGAAAGAGTTCGGTATTGTACTGGACTCTTTCCTTTTAACCGGGACTTAATTCTTTTATTATTATAATAATCTATATATCCTTCCAAAGCCTTTGTGAAGTCTTCCGGAGACTCGAACTTTTCAGCGTATAGAAGTTCAGATTTCATAATTCTGAAAAAATTCTCCATCATAGAGTTGTCCAGACAGTTTCCCTTTCTCGACATACTTTGAATTATATGATGCTCTTCAAGCCTTTTCCGATATCCGAAGTGTTGGTATTGCTAACCTTGATCAGAATGAAGTACGAGTCCGTCAAGGTTATCACACTTATCAAATGCTTTATCGAGCATGTCATATACTTGTTCAAGATGAAGTGCACCCTCTTACATTTTATTTTTTTAGGAATATCCCCAAATAACTTGATGTCTGCTTTAACGATAGAACCTGTTAGGTGTTTGCAGCGGACATCACCATAACCCATTGCCATTACCACTACTTCTTGCAGTTGTTGTGAGCCCTCTCTTAAGTTGATGAAAAACTTCCGCTAATTGTTTACCGGAACTTCTTGTGTTTGATAACCAATGAATGAAATGACCAAGGTTTCTTCGGAAGATACATTGGCTAATGCAGTCGGTGATACAACCGTTGCTTGTACCTTTTACGAAGACTGACGCACCGGTAACCAGACCGAAATCATCATTCACGGTACCGGAAATGCTTAGCTAGAAATAGCTTGTGAGCTGATTCTATTTTAAAATATAAATGTTAGTTTTATGTTAGATAATTCCGGATACTTTAATCTTAAGAATTTGATTATAATACATATATAAATTTATTTGTTAGATTTAAAGTTTTTTTTTATAACTGTAAAATACAGATTTAGCCTTATATTTACAATATGATATTATTGATTTTATCTAGTAAAAAAGCTTTTGCATTATAAGGACATTCAATTCTTCTTCCAGAATTGTAGTATATGTTTTATAATCATACCAATAAGATAAAAAAGATAATGGTCAAAATAAAGCTCTCAAAACAAAATACTTGTTGTTCAATTATCTTATAATAGTAAAAATGAATTTGTTGATTCCGCAAAAGAGTTTGTATCAGATGTTGAGGTTTCAACAATATTAAATATTACTTTTATTTATAGTAACTAATTTGCATTAATATGAGAAAGGTATTTATTCTTTTGTTTATTTCTTTAGCATTGTTATCCTGTCAAAAAGAGGAAAACAATAGAAAAACAGAGTATCAAGTATTAACAAGTAAGGACGCATCCAAACCGTTTAGCTGTCTTGGAGAGAAACGTATTATTACGATTACGATTATAAAAAAAACATTAATAGATGATGTTTTAAGTTCAGAGGTTCCGATTATTCCCAGGGATGTTTCGGTAGAATTTGATAAAACTCTTTTTTCTGATATAGAAACAAAAGTGGAGGGCGATCAGGTAGTATTAAATATAACCTCAAATATTAATAAAGAAGATAAAATTTTGAATGCTGATTTACAGATTTCTTACTCTACTATTAATGGCATAAAAGTAGAAAAAATTCCACTAATTATAGATAAAGGAAAGTTGACATTTGTGTATAAAATCCATTCGGAACAGAATCCTTTTATTCTACCAGCTGAAGGTGGTAGATTTGAGTCACCTTTTACTTGTAAAAAACAGACATATTTGAATGGCCAGTTTATAGAGGAAACTTATTCATCATTAAACGGATTGAGATTTAAAACGATAAGTAGTGGTAATGTCTGGTTCCTTACAGTCAGAAAAGACGGAGAAAAAATTGGTTTTTACAAATTTTCTTTTGTGGGAGAAGGACCATATAACCAAAAAACAGATCCAGAGTGCTATTTTAACATATATACCCATGATGCAGATTTAATTACAGATAATCCTACAGAAATATTCAGACAAGATTTTATACAACCCCAGACCCCGGGTGAGGATTATTATAAACCTTCCCGGTCCTCTTATAAACATGGCACTTTTGACTTTTAACGTATTCAGTATTAACCTTAATTATATTAATTATAAAACAGTATACACGTTTGTTGATTTTGACAATTATGTTTTTAACTTCATATTTCGATGACAGAGAAGTAATGAAACAAGAATCTTCGCCACCATCTTTAGTAAAAAAAACTCGGCTTATCGTAACTAGTGTATATTCACTACTTTCTATATACTAATGCACTTCTTAATGTAGGTTATGTAGTAATTCATTATTTGAAAGCTGATAAAATATTTTTTTTTGAATATTTTATCAGCTTTGTATATTGCATAATATGATATAAATGAGATTTATTTTTGCTGCCTCTTGGCACGCAGCATTTCTGCCGCCTTCATTTCCGTCCAACGCTCGAAGTCCTCCACCTCTTTCCTTATTTTCCGTATCAGTTTCCTGTCCCTGTTCCACTCGAAGCAGTTCTCCAGTATGTCAAGCACCTTAGCGTCCATTCCCCCGTCACAGACAGCTTCCCCAACAAAACCCGTTAAATCATTGTGTTAATATATATTTCATGTATCTTTGCGGCATAGATATCTGTTGTGAAACAGGAATCTGCTTATATTATTCTTGCTTGTGACAAGCCGGAATCTTATAACTTAGTACAAAATAAAAAAATAAAAGAGGAGAGCTTCCGTTCTATGGAGCTCCTCTCACTTTTTATCTCTAGTGCCCGACTGCCTTTTATCTTTCTACTTTCCCAAAAGGAGTATCCTTCCCGCCAGCATACAGCACAGCGAAAACAGTATAGCCACTAAATTCTTCTCATTTGTGCAACCCCTTCTGTATTCATCTTCCAACCTTGTATATCGCTACCGAGATAGAAAATGGACAGATGCACAGCTGGTACGTCAATTATCAATACCAATATATACCAGTTCATACGTTCTCCCCAATAAAAAGATCCCCTAATTTATTTCTAGTTCACAGTCCAAATTTATACTTTCCTGTAAAATACAGGATATAGTCAAGTCTTCAAAGTTTTTCCCCTAAAGACACAGAAATATTACAAAAATCAATTATCACATTATATCTTATTTCTGATGATACAAAAGGAGATGGCAATCTATTTTTTAATTCTTTAGATGACATAAAGAATGCCTTTAAAATTAATTATTCAGAATCTAATTTGGGACTTCCTATTTTTTGTAAGGGATATTACAAAAAACAATTCCGTTTTTACTTTAACTATAAGTTCTGGTAGGGACCATCCAAACATGTTACCAGACCAACAAGACCAAGGGGAAGAGTTTAGAAGGATGTATTACAGCTACTAAAGATGATAAATGCCAAAACCAAATTCATTGCAATTGGAATTGGGGTAACAGTTATTTTTTATTTTTAGTTCAATCAAGCCGGGAAGAATGATTAATAATAAAAGAATCAAGTCTTTAAAGGAAGATATCAATAAATAACTCTTGCAACATGCAGTTTCTTTCTGGCTGAATTTGCGACTCTGGAGCTATATTCTGAGGAACGGTTTGGCGGCGGAATATGCCGTTAAACCGTCCGGTTTTCGTTAAACGAAAACACAACTTGCTGTCCCCTCTACGGGGACAACGTTTTTAAGTAGAACTGTAGATTGCCCCGACTGGTGCCTCCCTCCCGATGGCAACCTCTTCCGATTTCGGTCTGCTTCTTCAGGAAAGTTGGCGTTTTTTACCAATATTCCGGAGGCGGAATAGGCTGTGCTTCCTGTAATAGTAGAGCATTCTACGATTATCCGACACATCAGATAGCTTCTTTTTCGTGATAATTGAATATTCAGAGAACTGAATATTTTGATAATCGGATAATCCGAATACTATTATATCTGTAGTCTCTTGGAATGTTACACAGTGACAACTGAATAATTGGCGTTTTGGATATTGGGATAATTGGGTATTTGAATATTGCTATATTCTGATATTTGGATATTCAGATAATGGGTAAACAATTATAAAAGACTACATTTATAAAAAGCTACAATTATAAAAGGCTATTATTATACATTCCCCATCAGAGAGAAAGTTCCTTGAGCCTGCTGCCGTCCAGCCGATGAACGGATACCGTACCGTCACAGTAAATAGCGAATGTAGGCATGTTCCCATCCTTCGGGAAAGTGATGGAGCCGGTATTGCAGACCACTGTATGCTCTTTCCGTTCAAGTTTCCACCGGTGGGTGTGACCATAAAAAAGACAATCGAACCTTCCCTTCGGCAGTCTGTCCTCATTGTAGATATGTCCGTGGGTGAGAAAGAAACGTTTTCCATTATCCACCAACAGGGTGTAATCGGACAGGATGGGAAAGTCCAGCAGCATCTGGTCCACCTCCGAATCACAGTTTCCACGGATGGCGACAATCTCACCGGCCATCGCATTGAGACGTTCTGCGATCCCTTTCGGGTCAAGTCCTTGAGGTATCCCGTTCCGGGGACCATAATTCAGGATATCTCCCAAAATACAAAGCATTCCGCATTGTTGCTCCCGATAAAATGCCAGCACTTGTTCCAGTGCCGGTAACGAGCCATGTATGTCGGACACAATCAGGTATTTCATCATAATCTATTCGTTATCGGTTAAGTTTTCGCAGCACAAAAATAAGCATAATTATCTAATCTCCCTAACCGGGGAAACGATGAGAAAAAAGACAGGTTCCCTGAACTGTAGATTGCTGTATTGCTGTCCTTGTAGATTGCTGCAATGTTATAATCGGATACATAAAATAAGGGTATTTAGCCTTAGCTAAACTAAGCTAACAGTCTGACAATAAGGATTCTAATACTATGATATGTGGGTTTATTATGCTACCTTAGTGGTATAATAATAAAGGATAAAAAGCTATGAACGAACAAGTTAGAAATATCTTAGAACAGAGTACCACCAAGACGAGCAAGATTGAGCAGCTGCTCCGTCTGGGCCTGACGCGCAGGGAAATTGCCGATTTGGTGACACGCGGCAACTATGGTTTTGTATATAATGTTGAGAAGAAAATGCTTGAAAGAGAAGGTGGAGTCTTGCTGAACAGGGCAGCAACCACCCTGATGGATTACACCTTCACCCACAAGTTCGGTATTGAGATTGAAGCCTATAACTGTAATATGGAAAGACTGGCACGCGAATTGAGGGAGGCCGGCATCCATGTTGCCGTTGAGGGTTATAATCACACGACCAGGGATCATTGGAAGCTGGTGACGGACAGCAGCCTGCAGGGAAATAATACTTTCGAGCTGGTCAGCCCGATATTGGTGGGTGAGAATGGCCTGAAAGAGCTGGAAACGGTATGCTGGGTGCTTGACATCTGTAATGCAAAAGTGAATGACAGTTGCGGGTTCCATGTCCATATGGATGCGGCTAGTTTCAATCTGGACACCTGGAAGAATCTGGCTTTGACCTACAAGCATCTCGAACACCTGATTGATGCCTTTATGCCAAGGACACGCCGGAACAATACCTACTGCAAAACCCTCTCCGGTGTTTCCGACGAGAGAATCAAATCGGTAAGGACGATAGACGGCCTGCGGGAGGTCTTTAATAATGACCGGTACCACAAGGTCAATTTTGAGGCTTATTCCAGGCACCGGACCGTTGAGTTCCGCCAGCATTCCGGTACGACTAATTTCACAAAGATGGAGAATTGGATCCGGTTCTTGAACGGATTGATTACCTTTGCGAAAAGATCCAGCCTTCCCAGCCGGATGACACTGGAGGGGTTACCCTTCCTGGACGGGAAACAGAAATTATTTTTTAAACTTAGAACTAAAAAGTTAGCGGTATGATACAGACTTATCATTTGCTGGATGGCGGTCAGATAACCGCCTCCAGCCCGGAAGAGTTCGTCCGGCTGCTCCGTGAGGGGAGCCGGTTCGACTATGATTGCACGGATCAGGAGTATATGGAGAACTTTGCCCGGCGTTACGGGGAGCTGCATGGCGTGTCAGTTGCCACCGATACCCCTGAACATTTCCTGACGGACTTGCAAGCCGCCGGTTATGTCCGGTAACCGGTATCGCTCCTTTATTATTAGTCCCTGCTTCAAAGATGAGGCAGGGATTTTTCTTTTTTCATTGCAACCTTTCCTGTCTGCCTGACGGCATTTCCTCCTGTCAATTCCTGACTATCCATGACTATCCGTGACAGGGTATTTCATCTTTTCCCGGCATTCCTTTCTTTTGCAGTGTAGAACGATATACAATTATAAGCATTACAGTTTTACAGCATTATATTTTTATCTGATTATATAAAGAAAGCGTATGAAAAAAGAACCGTTATTAATTGCCTTTGCCAGCCAGAAAGGAGGAGTCGGAAAGTCTGCCTTCACAGTTCTGGTGGCTAGTATCCTTCACTACCAGAAAGGTCTGAAGGTGGGTGTCGTGGATTGCGACTCCCCCCAGCACAGCATCTCCCGGATGCGTGACCGGGACATAGAAAGCGTGCAGGAAAGTGATTTTCTCAAAGTGGCCCTCTACCGGCAGCATGAACAAATCCGGAAACGTTCCTATCCGGTAATCAAAAGCAATCCGGAGAAAGCTATAGAAGACCTGTACCGCTACATCGAAGAGCAGGATGCCGTCTTTGATGTCGTACTGTTCGACCTTCCGGGAACCCTCCGCAGCGAAGGGGTTGTCCATACCATTTCCGCAATAGATTACATTTTCATCCCCCTAAAGGCAGATAATGTCGTCATGCAGAGTTCCCTCCAGTTTGCCGAGGTGGTGGAGGAAGAACTGATTGCCAGGCACAACTGTAACCTGAAAGGCATCTATCTTTTCTGGAACATGGTCGACAAGCGTGAACGGACAGAAAGCTACGAGTCCTGGAACCGCGTCATACAAAAAGCGGAGTTACGCCTGCTGGAGTCACGGATACCGGATACCAAACGCTATAACAAGGAGCTGAGCTCCCTGAAGAACAGTATCTTCCGTTCCACACTGTTCCCTCCCGACAACCGCCAGATAAAAGGTTCGGGCCTCTGTGAACTGATAGATGAGTTATGTGCCGTAACACATCTGGATACCACCCATACCTTATAATAAGGGGAATTATGGACAGCGGAAAAAAGAGATTTGCCCCCCGGAGCATTGACGAGAAGGCCATATTGGATATTGTCGCCAGGAAAGGGACGATACGACCGGACTCCCCTGCAACGAGTGCATCCCCGAAGCCGGAGGATACGGTAGAGGAGATTGCCGGGAGTAGCGAAGCTCCGGTCTTTACCACCGGGGAAATCGACGCTTACAGGGCGTCCTTCCTGAATACGGTCAGAACCAAATCCCGTAAATCATTGCATATCGATGCCGGCCTGCATCGCCGCATCTCGTCCCTGGTATGGGCGGTAGGACGTGGCGAAGTGACCGTAGCCGGTTTTGTAAACCAGGTGCTGGCACATCATTTCGAAGAGAACGGCGGATTGATAAATGCCGTGCTGGAGAAGTATTACCAATCACTAAAATCATAAGGACATGGAATACCTTTTTATTATCCTGTTCATTTATGCCTCTTACCTGAGTATTGAAAAGTATGTGCATACAGGCAGCATTTTCACATGGAGAGGCAGAAAGGACAGGAAGGAACGTCGGGCTACGCCTGTCACCATCCATCCGGCAGCTTCCTCATCCGAGACGGAAATAATAGGCAAAAGCCGATACCAAATACGACAATCACTGACAATAGATGACAATAGCGGACAGCCTGAATCAGGCATAGAAAAGAGTGATACCTTTACTCCCGAAAAGAAAACAGAGCCGGTTCTCCGAGTGCGCGAACCCCTTGATAAGAATACGAAATTCCCGGAAGTCCCGGCTCCTTTTCAAAAACTGAATTATCCTGAAATTGATTATATGCGGGAGGCCTCTCCTTCTTCCGGTGAAGAAAAAGAGGAGATTCCCGAACGCTACGAGATTACAGGATACGTACAGCGGAGCAATCCCCACCGGGCAACCGGTGTCACCTTTGACGATATGGATATGATTGAGAAAGCAATGGCATCGGACGAACTTACGGAAGCGGAACAGGAACAGGCCCGGCAGACTTTCCAAAAGCTGGAAGGCACGAACATGGAAAGGGTACTGCAGGCGAGCGTCCTGGGAAGCAGCGATAAACTGAAACGCTATATGCGCTTGTATGTGGACCGGGGCGAGCCCCATTTATTGACAGGAAAGAATAGGGACGACATTCTCCGGGAATTTGATATTAGGGAGCATGTGCCCGAATAAATAGAACAAGTAAGGAATATGAGACAGTATTATGATTCCGGTTGATCCGGGTGCAGCGAGTTTTAAAACAGAATGTATAACCTAAAAAGACGAAAAAGCATGAAAGATTTCTTTGACTCCGGTTGATCCGGGCAGGACGAGTTCTTGAGACGTAGTGTATAACCTGTTAGAAAAGAAGATATAGAGATATGAGAGGCTTCTATGATTCCGGTTGATCCTTTCCCTTTACCGGAGCGAACATTAAAAGAGTGATTAACCCCTTAAAAACGGAGGTACCTATGATTGGTTACTATGACTCAGGTTGATTCTAAAAAGACATCGTGGTTGCAAGAGACAAATCCGCAGGAGGGCAACTTCCTGCGGATTGTTTGAAACAAGATTTTTATTCACACTAAAAAATTAGATTGCATATGAAAAGACATTTTAAAAAGACGGTTGCGCTTATCGCATGAATAGCTGTTTCCACCTTGGGTGCCTATGCCGAAGGGGACGGAAGTGCCGGTATAACAAAGGCTACATCCATGCTTACCGGTTATTTTGACCCCGCCACCAAGTTGATATATGCGGCAGGGGCTATTGTGGGGCTGATAGGTGCCATTAAGGTATATTCGAAGTTCAGCAGCGGCGACCCCGACACAGGTAAAACCGCCGGGAGCTGGTTTGGAGCCTGCGTCTTCCTCATCGTCGCGGCGACAGTCCTTCGTTCCTTCTTCCTGTAATATAGCAGACTATGGAATACAATATCAACAAGGGAATCGGCCGCAACGTGGAATTCAACGGCTTGCAGGCACAATACCTGTACTTCTTTGTCGGGGGCTTGCTGGCCATTTTCCTGCTGTTCGTCATCTTCTATATGATAGGTATTGACCGGTGGTTCTGTATCGGTTTCGGTGTCCTCTCCGCTTTCTCTCTGATCTTCGGGGTGTTCTACCTGAACAAGAAGTATGGTCCCAACGGCCTGATGAAGCTGGCCGCAGTCAAGTACCACCCGTCCTATATCATCAATCGCAAACGTATATCTTCCTTATTTAAAAAACGCATTCATGAGAAATATATTAAAAGCCGCAACGCTGGAAAGTAAGTTTCCGATCCTGTCCGTGGAGGAAGGGTGCATTCTCTCCAAAGACGCGGACGTGACCATCGGCTTCAAGGTCTTTCTGCCGGAGCTGTTCACGGTCACTTCCGCAGATTATGTATCCATGCACGGCACATGAACAAAGGCAGTCAAGGTACTGCCGAACTATACGATAGTACACCGCCAGGACTGGTTCCTGAAAGAGAATTACAGGGCCGACACGCATAAAGACGGGATGAGCTTTCTGGATCGTTCTTTCGAGCTGCATTTCAATGAACGGCCTTATTTAAATCATTTTTCTTACCTGTTCATCACTAAGACGACTAGGGAGCGCAGCCGTAGCCGGAGCAATTTCTCCATCCTCTGCCGGGGGAATATCATTCCGAAGGAAGTCCGGGACAAGGATGCGGTCAGCCGCTTTCTGGAGAGTGTCGACCAGTTCGAGCGCATCCTGAATGACTCGGTCTTTATCCGTCTGGAACGGTTGACCACCGATGAGATTGTCGGCACACCGCAACAGGCCGGACTGATCGAGAAATATTTTTCTCTTTCACAACAGGACACGACCACACTGAAGGATATACAGATGAGCGCGTCCAAGATGCGCATCGGGGACAATACGCTCTGCGTGCATACGCTTTCCGACGTGGATGATCTTCCCGGCAGTGTCCAGACGGATACCCGCTATGAGAAATACTCCACCGACCGCAGTGACTGCCGTCTGAGTTTTGCCGCTCCTGTGGGGCTGATGCTCTCCTGTGACCATATCTATAACCAGTTCCTGTTCATTGATGATTCGGCAGAAATCCTGCAACGCTTTGAGAAGACGGCACGTAACATGCACTCGCTTTCCAAGTACAGCCGTGCCAACCAGCTCAACAAGCAGTGGATTGACGCGTATCTGGACGAGGCGCATTCTTTCGGGCTGACCGCCATCCGTTGCCATTGCAATGTCATGGCATGGTCGGACAACCGGGAGAAGCTCAAGGTGATAAAGAACGATACCGGTTCCGCCCTGGCCCTGATGGGATGCAAGCCCCGTTACAATACCATTGACGCGCCTGCCTTGTATTGGGCGGGCATTCCCGGCGGTGAGGGGGATTTCCCTTCGGAGGAGTCCTTTTTTACTTTCATCGAACAGGGAGTCTGCTTTTTCACGGAAGAGACGAACTATGCGGATTCCCTGTCGCCCTTCGGTATCAAAATGGCAGACCGGACAAACGGGAAGCCCCTGCATCTGGATATTTCGGACGAGCCGATGCGTCGCGGTATTACAACCAACCGTAACAAGCTGGTCATCGGGCCATCCGGTTCGGGCAAGTCGTTTTTTATGAACCATCTCGTCAGGCAATATTGGGAACAGGGCACCCACATTATATTGATCGATATAGGTAACAGTTACAAGGGCTTATGCGACCTGATCCATCAGCGTACAAACGGTGAGGACGGTGTGTATTATACCTATAGTGAAAAACGCCCGATAGCTTTTAATCCATTCTTTACCGAGGATAAGGTCTTTGACCTGGAGAAGAAAGAGTCCATTAAAACACTGATCATGTCACTCTGGAAAAGGGATACGGAAGTCATTACCCGTGCCGAGGAAGTAGCCCTTTCAATGGCGGTTAACCTGTTCCTTGAAAAGATAAAGGAGGACAATGAACTGGTTCCTTCTTTTAATACTTTCTACGAGTTCGTACAGGGAGAGTTCCGTGGAATACTGGAGGAGAAGCATTACCGCGAGAAGGATTTCGATCTCACTAACTTTCTGAATGTATTGGCTCCATACTACCGTGGTGGAGAATATGATTATCTGCTGAATTCGGATGAGCAGCTCGACCTGTTGAACAAGCGTTTTGTGGTATTTGAAATTGACGAAATTAAGGAGCACAAAATCCTTTTCCCGGTCGTGACTGTCATCATCATGGAGGCGTTTATTAACAAAATGAGACGTTTGCATGGGGTTCGGAAGATGATAGTTGTGGAAGAAGCTTGGAAGGCTATCGCACGGGAAGGCATGGCCGATTATATAAAGTTTTTGTGTGCGCCCGTAAAGGTTGCATCGTAAATATCTCTTTGGCAAGAGATTAGGAAAGTGTTCTTTGAAAATGACCTATCATCAGCCGACTTATCTGTTTCGGGAAAACTTAACCGAGCAGGGAGTGTAGCATGTCGGAAAAGTCATAAGTCAGTTAGTTACCAAACTGCGACTGAATGGCGAGATGAAAAGATAGATATGAGGATAAAGTCCGAATTGATTGAACGATAGTCCGAATGGTCCCCCTTGAGGCTATGGCGTAAGGTAACTATCAATCGCCATATCGTGATACTACTTCAGTGTATAGGAATGAAGGTAGCAAGAACTTATCACGACACAACCGCAGTAAGCGAGTAAAGGACGGAAGTCGTATCCGACAATCTATCATGCCAACAGTTACGATGTAATAAACGGGGATTACCTATCCCGAAGTGCCGAAAGGCTATTAGGTTCGACCTATGAAAATTCGGAGTGGTAACGGAGCTTCCATAGTAGTTTGAGCAAGGTAACGCCTTGTACATGGCGAAGGGAAGCAGCTAATTATTAATACAATTAACGGAAAATGTGAGAGACATTATGAGAAGTCCAGAAAGAGTATTAAACAGTCTATCAGAACACAGTAAGGATGCAAGCTATAAGTTTGAACGTCTTTACAGAATTTTGTTCAATGAGGAAATGTTCTACGTTGCCTATCAGCGTATCTACGCTAAAGAGGGTAACATGACTAAAGGTTCAGACGGTCAGACCATTGACAACATGAGCCTGAAACGAATTGAAAAGTTGATTGATACGTTAAAAGATGAAACGTACCAGCCCCAACCGTCAAAGAGGGTGTACATACCGAAGAAAAACGGTAAGAAAAGACCTCTTGGCGTGCCGACTTTCAATGACAAGTTGATACAAGAAGTAGTAAGAATGGTACTGGAAGCCATATACGAGGGAAATTTTGAATACACCTCGCATGGTTTCCGTCCCAATCGAAGCTGCCATACTGCATTAACTCATATCCAAAAGGAGTTTAATGGTGCAAAATGGTTTGTGGAGGGAGACATAAAAGGCTTCTTTGATAATATAAACCATGATGTATTGATAAACATTCTCTTGGAGCGTATTGCGGATGAACGCTTCATCCGATTGATACGCAAGTTTATGAAAGCGGGATATATCGAAGACTGGCAATTCCACAATACTTACAGTGGCACACCGCAAGGGGGTATCATCAGCCCGATATTGGCTAATATATACCTTGACAAGCTGGATAAGTATATAAAGGAATACACAGCCAAATTCGACAAAGGGAAGAAACGAAAATTCAGTAGAGAAAGTATGGACTTTGGCAATGCAAGAAAACGTATTGTGCGAAGATTGAAGTTCGTAAAAGACGAAAGGCAAAGGACAAAGCTAATCCTTGAACTGAAAGCAATAGAACAAGGACGGGCTAAATATCCCAACGGCGAAGAAATGGATGCCGATTACAGAAGAATGAAATATGCAAGATATGCAGATGATTTTCTTGTGGGAATTATCGGAAGCAAGCAGGATGCGCAACAGATAAAAGAAGATATTAAAAACTTCCTTGCTGACAGACTGGCATTGGAGCTGTCCGATGAAAAGACACTTGTCACTCACACGGAAAGACCGGCCAAGTTTCTCGGATATGAAATCACTGTAAGAAAGTCCAATGACCAAAGACGGGATAAACGGGGTAGATTGAGAAGAACCTATGGTAAAAGGGTCTGCTTGAATGTCAGTACGGAAACAGTCCGTAAAAAACTTTTCGATTGGGGAGTCTTGGAACTGACAAACCGTAACGGAAAGGAAATATGGAAACCGAAATGTAAATCGGGACTGATATTCAATGACGACCTTGAAATCCTTGATAGTTATAATCGGGAAATCGTGGGGTTCTATAATTACTACTCCATAGCCAACAACTGCGCCCATGCCTTGAATAATTTCAAGTACATCATGGAATACAGCATGTACAAAACGTTTGCAGGCAAATATAAGTGCCGAACACGTAAGGTAAACAAGAAATATCGTAAGAACGGTAGGTTTATCGTAACGCACATGACTAAAACTGGTGTAAAGGAAAGATACTTTTACGACGGTGGCTTCAAACGAAAGAAGCCCACCTATAAATCGGAATGTGACATTATGCCACGAACAATTTATACTGCGGGGCGGACAAGCCTTGTTGAAAGGCTGAAAGCCCGTGAGTGTGAATTATGTGGAGCGACAGACGACCTTGTTATGCACCATGTAAGGAAACTAAAGAACTTGCAGGGAAAGGAAAGCTGGGAACGACACATGATTGCCCGTAAACGCAAGACGATTGCCGTGTGCAGGAGTTGTCACAAGAAGATACATGACGGAAAGATAGACTGAAATTAGTGGAGAGCCGGATACGCTGAGAGGTGTAAGTCCGGTTCGGGGGCGAGCATTTGGAAACCTACCATAGAAATATGATAAGGCGCTGGGTGCTTAGCCTACACAAAACGGTTAGAAAGTACTTCGGTGAGGCTGTGGTTGTCACTCAAGAGTTGGATGATATCGTGTCAAGTCCCATTATCAAGGACACCATCATCAACAATGCCGATTGCAAGATTCTATTGGATCAGCGAAAGTATATCAACAAGTTTGACTCCGTACAGTCCCTGCTCGGACTGACCGACAAAGAAAAAGGACAAATCCTGTCTATCAATCAGGCTAACGATCCGGCAAGGAAGTATAAGGAAGTTTGGATTGGTCTGGGTGGTGTCCAGTCTGCTGTCTATGCAACAGAGACCTCTGTCGAGGAGTATCTCACCTATACCACAGAAGAAACCGAAAAGTTGGAAGTCACACAAATGACCGAGAAGCTGGGCGGTAATATGGAGCAGGCGATCCGCGTATTGGCTAAAGAGAAGAAAAAGAAAAAATAAACGATTAAAATCAAGAAGCAATGAAAAAGAGAATTTTAAGCATGTTGTTTGTCCTGTCGCCCTTTATGGTACCGGCAAGCGTGCAGGCACAATGGGTGGTCAGCGATCCGGGCAACCTCGTCCAGGGTATCGTGAACAGTGTCAATGAAATGGTGGAAACATCTGAAACGGCTCAAAATGCACTTTCCACATGGAAAGAGACCTCAAAGATTTTCGAACAGGGGCGTGAGTATTATGATAAACTGCGTAAGGTGAATGACTTGATCAGCGGCAGTGAGAAAGTAAAAGAGTCCGTCCTGATGCTCAGTGACATTTCTGAAATTTATGTAAACAATTTCGGCAAGATGCTGACCGACAAGAATTTCAGCCAGCGGGAACTGAATGCGATAGCTGCCGGTTATAACACCATCATGAAGAAGAGCAGCCGCAGCATTGCAGAGCTGAAGAATATCATCAACCCCACCGGCATGTCCATGAACGACAAGGAACGCATCGACCTGGTGAACCGGGTATACAGGGAAATGACACATTACAAGGAATTGGCCAACTACTACACCCGCAAGAACCTGCATGTATCCTACCTGCGTGCCAAGGAGAAGAACGAGCAGCAACAGGTATTCGACCTGTACGGCAAGGATGAGCGTTATTGGTAGTCTACAATTTTAAAAGAATCAATTATGGTATTATTATCCATTTCATTTGAAAATATGCACCAGATTCTTCGGAATCTCTATGATACGATGACCAAACTCTGCCACCCGATGATGGACATGGCGATGGCACTCGCTGCATTAGGGGCTTTGTTCTATATCGCTTACCGTGTCTGGCAGTCTCTCTCCCGTGCGGAGCCCATCGATGTCTTTTCGATGTTACGGCCTTTTGTCCTGGGCATGTGTATCCTTTTCTTTGACGTGATGGTGCTGGGAACTCTCAACGGTATCTTTAGCCCCATCGTTCAGGGAACCGGAATGCTGCTCCGTGACCAGACCTTCGACTTGCAGAAGTACCAGCAGGAGAAGGACAAGCTCCGTGCGGACATGATGGCTAAGACGATGATGACCGGACGTGTCTTTGCTTACAATGAGGAGCTGGATGCGGAACTGGATAACATGGGCTGGAGTGAGGAGGAACATACGGCCTTGCAGACCATGTATGAGGTTTCGTATGCCTTCTCCCTGCAAGGTATTGTCCAGATGGTCATGCGCAAATTGCTGGAGATTCTCTTCCAGTCTGCCTCGCTGGTCATCGACACGATCCGTACCTTCTTTTTGATAGTCTTGAGCATTTTGGGGCCGATAGCCTTTGCCCTGAGTGTTTTTGACGGGCTGCAGAACACGCTCATCCAATGGCTGGCACGCTATATCAGTGTCTATCTCTGGCTGCCGGTATCAGACCTATTCGGGGCGATGCTTGCCAAGATACAGACGCTCATCCTGCAGGAAGAGATGAACCTGATGGCCGATCCGATGAGTATCATCGACGTAGACGGTTCCTCGGCCATCTATCTGATATTCATGGTCATCGGCATTATCGGATATTTTTGTGTGCCGACTGTTTCGAACTGGATTGTCCAGGCGGGAGGTATGAGTTCCTATAACCGGAATGTCAACAATACGGCATCCAAGGTGACCAATGTAGCCGGTGCTGCGGCGGGTGCTTCAACGGGAAACGTCGGTGCCGTATTATTGAAAAAGTAGAAATTGAAAAAACATAAAATTATGGAATTTAAAAGTTTAAAAAACATCGAATCCTCGTTCAGGCAGATCCGTCTGTTCACGTTGGTCTTTCTGGGCATTTGCGCCTCGCTGACTACGTATGCCATTTGAAGGTCCTATCTCTTTGCCAACCAGCAACGGGAGAAGGTATATGTATTGGATCAGGGCAAGTCACTCATAGTGGCGTTATCCCAGGATGCGGCATTGAACCGTCCGGTGGAGGCCCGCGAGCATGTGCGCCGCATGCATGAACTGTTCTTTACGCTGGCTCCCGATAAGGCCGCTATCGAATCCAATATCAACCGGGCCATGTATCTGGCGGACAAGAGTCTTTATAGTTATTACCGGGATTGGAACGAGAAAGGCTATTATAACCGTCTGATCAGCGGCAATATCAACCAGACTGTCCTGGTGGACAGCATGCAGTGTGATTTCGATAACTATCCGTACCGGATCACCACCTTTGCCCGGCAGATGATTATCCGAAACAGCAATATCACCGAGCGTTCCCTGGTCACCCGTTGCTTCCTGCAGAGTACGGTCAGGTCGGATAATAATCCGCAAGGCTTCATGGCGGAACGCTTTGAGATTTTGGAAAACAGGGATATAAGGACCGTTGAACGCTAATATAATAAGGTAATGAAAAGCAGGAAGATAAAGACAGAGATCAGCGAAAAGCTAAAGAACGTTTGCGAGGAGCTGTCCGAAAAAGAGCGTAAGGGAGTGCTTGTGGGCATGCTGGCTATCAGTACCGTTCTATGTGCTATCACCGTAACACGCGCTTTCGGGCGTTTTCTCTCCCACGGCACACAAAAGGAGTTGCCGTTTGTCCATCCGGCGGACTCCATCCACCGGGCGGATAAAGACAGTATAATGTATCACCCTAAAACCCACGAGTAATGGAAGATAAAGATTTGGAAAAGCCCGAAGCGGCAGAAGAAACGGCGGTACAGCCGGAAAACGTCAGAGCCTTGAAGGAAGAACCGGAAAAAGAGAAGAAGGTGCTCACACCGGAAGAGATGGAAAAAAGAAGGAAGTTCATTGTGATTCCGGCCTTTGTGCTGGTCTTCCTGGGAGTCATGTACTGAATATTTGCCCCCACCGGCAAGGAAAACGGGACGGAAGCTCCCGGAAATTCAGGATTCAATGTGAACGTGCCGGAGCCTACCACGGCCAAACTGGTTGATAAGAAGACCGCCGCCTATGAGAAGCAGCAGGCGGAAGTGGAGGAAGAAAGCCGGATGAAGTCGCTGGAGCAGCTTGCCGGGACATTGATGAATAATGGAAAATCATCCGATACCGGTGAAAAAGAAAAGGACGGAGACCGGTTGCAACAGTCTGTTAATACCTACGAGCAAATCTCCGGGCAGTTGGATGATTTCTATGAAACTCCCAAAGAGACGGCAAGCGGCGATCTGGAAAGAAAAGTGGACGAACTGAATAAAAAACTGGAAGAGGCGGAAAAGGAAAAGAGCAAGGCGGCTACCCGTGAAGAACTGATGGAGCGTTCCTACAGGATGGCGGCAAAGTATCTGAACCCTGACAAGGATACGGTTCGGGAGAAAGCTGTCGGAGAAGAACCCACGGAAGTTGTTCCGGTTCAGCGGGCGGAGTATCAGACGACTTCCGGCCTTTCACGACCTGTTACGGATTCCGCTTTTATCGCTTCGCTCACTGTCGAGAGGAATTACGGTTTTAATACTGCTGTCGGGAGCAGCTACCAAATGGGGACGAATACCATCGCCGCCTGCATTTCGGAGAACCAGACCATTGAGCAGGGAGGCAGGGTAAGACTCCGGTTGCTGCAACCTCTGCAGGCAGGAAGTATTACCGTTCCGGAGAACAGTCTGGTAACGGGTGCGGCGGTCATACAGGGAGAGCGTCTGGATATCCTGATCAGCAGCATCGAGTATGCCGGAAATATCATCCCCGTGCAGTTGGCGACTTACGATATAGACGGGCAAAAAGGGATTTTCGTTCCCGGATCGGAAACCCGCAATGCGGCAAAGGATGCGGCTGGGACGGTCAGCGAGAGCATGGGAAACAGCGTATCATTCGCACGTTCTGCCGGACAGCAGGTGGTCATGGACCTGACGCGCGGAGTCATGCAGGGCGGCACGCGGTTGATTGCCGGGCGGGTCCGTGCGGTCAAGGTGACGCTGAAAGCCGGATATAAGGTGCTGCTGGTCACAAAGAAACAATAACGGATTATTCACTTTAATAAAAAAGATAAGACAATGAAAATAGTAATAGCATTATTGATGGCTGTACTGGCCTCGGTATCCGGTTTCGCACAGGAAGAAAGACCGGCAAATCCCGTCAGGATTCTGACGGCGGGCCAGCATATCACTCCTTATAAGATAGAGGTCACTTTCGGAAAGACGGTGCATATCCTCTTTCCCACTGAAGTTCGTTACGTGGACCTGGGAAGTAACAATATCATCGCAGGTAAAGCTGACGGGGTCGAGAATGTGGTGCGTGTCAAGGCGGCGGTGAAGGAGTTTCCGGGCGAGACGAACTTCTCCGTGATTACGGGAGACGGTTCTTTCTTTTCTTTCAATGTGGTTTATAAGGAGGAGCCTTCCACGCTGAATATCAATATGGACCAGTGGATGAACCCGGACGAGGGAGAAAAGAAGGGAGGCAGTTCCATCCGTGTCACGGAACTGGGCGAGGAAGATCCGACGGTCATTGCCAGCGTGATGTACACCATCCACCGGCTGGACCGCAGGGACGTGAAGCATATCGGGTGCAGGCAGTTCGGGATGCAGGCTCTTTTGAAGGGCATTTATGTGCATAAGGACCTGATATTCTTCCATGTTTCCCTGACGAACAATTCCAATGTGCCTTTCGATGTGGATTTCGTGCGGTTTAAGATAGTGGATAAGAAGATAGCCAAAAGGACGGCCCGGCAGGAAACTTATATTGAACCGGTACGCACGCTCAATGCCCTGACACGCATCGTGGGAAAGAGCACGGGACGTATCGTGTATGCCTTCCCGAAGATTGTCATTCCTGACGACAAGTTGCTGGAAGTGGAAATTTACGAGAAAGGGGGAGGCCGTCACCAGCGGTTCTATATGGAGAACAGTGATCTGGTGGATGCGCGTATTGTGAATGAATTAATCGGTGAGTAATCATGAAAAGAGTTTTATTTATTATGTTATGCATTTGTCTGCCCTTTGCGGCAGGCGAATGCTTTGCCCAGCGTTACCTGCCGGGACAGAAAGGTATCCAGCTCATGTTAGGCGGTGTGGACGACTTCGGTTCGAATGTGAAGCATCTGCGTGGTAACTTTCAGCTCGGAGTGGCTCTGAGCCGGTATAACCGGAACCATTCCCGCTGGCTGTTCGGGGCGATTATGTGAAGAAGCACTATTCCTACAAGGACATTGCGATTCCCAAAGCGCAGTTTACCGGAGAGGTAGGCTATTTCGTGCCGTTCTTCTCGGACCGTGGCAGGAACGTGTTCTTCTCTGCCGGTCTTTCCGCTCTGGCGGGTTATGAGACGACCAACTGGAACTGCAAGCTGCTCTATGACGGGGCGACTTTAAAGAATGACGGATGCTTCATTTATGGTTTTGCCCCGGCTTTCGAGATGGAGGCGTTCCTTTCCGACAGGCTGGTTTTTCTTTTCAATGTCCGCCAGAGGATATTCTTCGGATCATCCGTGGGGAATTTCCACACGGCGGTAGTTGTCGGTGTCAAGTACATTTTTAATTAGCGGCAATAGTATGGAACAAGGCAATTGGAACGTGGATGAGATGCTTCATTGGCTGGATATGAAAATAAACCGGGAAGACCGGGACATACGTGAACAAAGCAAGAAGATGAATGGGAATTTCCTGCACTTTTTCGAATGGAATGCGGAGAGCCTGTATAAGTCTCATTTTATGTCCGGGTGTTATAAGATACTCCGGCAGGCGGTGGACGGGGCAAAGGACATGGATACGGTTCGGAATATTGTTGAGGACAACATTGCTTACTGTGAGAGCAAACTGTTGAACGGTCAGGTGGATTGTAACAGTTCCAGCCGGACAACGAATGTTGCCCATTTCCTGAAGTTGGAGTGTATGCAGCAGTTGGTTAGGGATTACCGGGAATTCGCGAATATCCTTGCGCAAACGCCTCCCGAAGAGAATTTGCAACAGACGGCTAATAAAACAGAAAAGAAGAGAGAAGAGCCGCCTGAAAGAAAGATAAAAACGGGCATCAGGCGTTAGCCGACAACGGACTCAATCAAGTAAATTATTCATTTAGTAATACGTAAAATCATGAAGATGAAATTAATAATAAGTGGTATCATGCTCACATTGCTTTGCCTGCTGGGTGGCTGTGATGATAAATTGGAAGTACAGCAGGCTTATGATTTCTCGCTAACGTCCTGGTATCTCCAGAAGACCATTTCCCCGGATGAAACCGTGGAGATTCGTCTGACACTCAATCGTAGCGGAAACTATGAGGAAGCCGGCTATCAAATCGGTTATATACAGATGGAGGGCAGCGGCGAGGTGTACGACAAGAAGAAGGTCTATCTGGTGAACCGGGAGATGCAACCGTTGGATTCGATAGCGGAGTTGGATGACAGCGATCCCTGCCGCCAGGTATTCACGCTCTTCTATCATAACCGAAGCAGCAAGAATGCGGAGATTAAATTCGTGATAGCGGATAATTTCCATCAGGAAAGAGAACTGGATATATCCTTTCAGAGCAAAACTGAAACGGACATGGAACTATAAATCGGACAACAATGGATAAAAGTGATTTAAGGATCGAACAATTGCAGCAATATCTTGACAAGAAGAAAGGGGTTGTGGAAAGCGATATAAAAGAGTATAACCAGCAACTGGGAAAAAACTATCTTCATTTCTTTGACTGGCATGCCGATGACTTGTATAAGGCCTGTTATATGGATAAGAATTATAAGGCCATTCAGGAGGCGATTGATGCCGCTGAAACGCCGAAGGATATTGAAGGGATTTTGAAGCGTTATACCCTGTATATAGAAGATGATCTCCTGAACGGTCCGCTTGTCAAGAAAAGTACCAGCCCGATGTCGAATATGGCCCATTCCCTGGAGATAGAATGCAAACAGAAATTGCTGAAGGACCTCCGGTATTTAAACAGGCTTCTTCAGAGTGAGACTGTAAGTGAAAGGATAAGGCCGCAAGAAGCACCCCGACAAGAGATTGTGCCTGTGAAAGAAAAGAAGAAAACGGGACCACGGTTGAGATAGTATCAATTGAAAGCAATAAAAAAGCTACTGAATTTTTGTTTCAGTAGCTTTTTTATTTATCCCAGTCTTATATTCCGGCTATACCAGATAAGCCTCAAAAAGATAATGTATGAATAACCGACCCTTTTCCGTCCAAACGGTCAACATGGCCGTGCCGGTTTCTCCTGTGCGGCTTTCCCATACATGGGTCCGGGTTGCCGTATAGCCTTGATTCTGATAAGGAGCTTTGAGCAGCCATTGACCGGATTGACGGAACTGGATGCCTGCCCATCGAAGCCGTTTGTTCAGCATACCGGCAGTCATTCCCAATTCTTTCGCTATCTGTGTGGTCGTGTAGGTGCTTTGGGATTGGAGGACTTTGTCATAATACTGAACTTTTGGGGCCTGTAGCTTGAGTTTCAGGATAGCATAGTTGTTCTCCTTCTCCAATGCTGAAATACGGCTGTCTCGCTCTTTTATACGGTTCTGTGCGAGCAATATGGCACGCGCAAGTAGTTCATTATCCGTTTCGCCATTCTTCTTAAGAAGATAGCCACCGTTCTTTAGTGTTTCGGGAACCAGTTCATCAAATATCCAGCTTTCGAATTTCTCAGCGGAAGGCAGCTTGCTACCGGCAATCAGCCGGTATACGTTCCCTTCGCTGATGTACTTGATTTTCTGGACGGCACTGCGTGTAGGGGTGTCGTAAACCACGACGCCCATTGGTTTACAATGTCTTACGACGGCATCTCTCGGATTGGAGTAGCCAAGTGCGGCGGCAACATCTGAGGCGCAGAACCATATTTTCCCGTCAATTTCCAGTGTCCGGATGCGTCCGAACTCAGGATGTTCAAATATTGATACTTTATTCATGACTGTTTAATTTATAGGTTTCTTCTATTGCTTTAAATATCTCGTAGACTACCTGGGGGACGATAGCGTTCCCGTATCCTTTAATGGATGCCTGTCTTCACCGAGAAAAGGAGATACCGTCCAGTCGGGGGGGAAGCCCATCATCTCGGCTACAAACAGGGGATTCAGCTGGAAACTCTTTCCAGTCCGGGCGAAGAAATCGGGCAGGCTGTTCTTTTCCGGTATCCGGCCTCTCTTCTCCAGACTTTCCGGGCTTGCCGCGCCCTTCCAGTCCCTCGCTGTCGGAGTGGGCAGAAGCTCCGCCATCCTCCCAAGCCCTACACTCCAGACATGGCCTTTCTGATTGATCTTTCTCACCTTTCCTTTCGGTGTCACTATGATCTTGTCGTTTTTCCCCATTACCGCACCCACACCGGCATCGCTGGCTACCGGGGTGGGCAGCAGCATCCCGTAAAAGTCCAGAAAGTCGCTCAATCCGTTGGGTTTCTTCTCCCCTTTGAGCTGGCTGTGCAGGGATGGAGCATGGGCCTGTTTCCATTTGTGAACCCTTTCCGGATGGTGTATCTCCGTAGCCAATGGAGTGGGAAGGAGTATTTCATGGATCATCTCCGGCAATCCCTGCTGGCGGCTGTTCGGTCCCCTGCGCTTGTAATCCTGGGCTGTCACGGTGGGCAATAAACCATACCCGGTCCCGGCGGTGGGGAGCTCCGACGGCACAAGCCGGTATAAGTACCGGCTGGACGGAATATCCTTCACGTTCAAGATCACGGCAAATGGTTTCAACAACATATTGCTGCCGTCTTTTAAATACAGGCTCACTCTCTCCGAATAGAGTGGACTGACTTCCCACTTCAGTCTCCTGGCCGGGCTGTACCATCGTGAGGATGCCAGCAACGTTCTCACCAATGACCCAATCGGGCCTGATCTCATGTATGGCCCTGAGCATATGAGGCCAGAGGTAACGGTTATCATCCGCTCCTTTTCTTTGGCCTGCGACAGAGAATGGTTGACAAGGAAAACCTCCTGTAAGGACATTGATTTTTCCTCTCCATTCTCTGAAATCTGTCGTTGCGACATCTGTATAACTTTTTGCATCTTTAAACCAGTAATTTAAAATGGTATTACAAAAATCGTCTATCTCACAATGGAAGGCATTCTGCCATCCCATTCATTCGGCAGCCAGGTCTGGGGCGCCGAATCCACTAAACAGAGAAGCGTGTACCAGACGCTTCCGCTGTTTCTTGTCTTGCTCTTCTTCTTTCATTGTTTATTCATTATTTAGAGGTTCGAGATTCATTACTTTTTTGTCGATCTTACGATAGACACTCCCCATCTCCAGCATATTCTCCAATCGGAGCAGGTCCGTGATTTCATAGACGGTCATCCCTTTCTGTGTCGTGAAGCGGATATATCCTTTCTGTCGCTGTATCTCCACTTCCTCGGGAGTCATGTGCAGGACTTCACAGATTTCCTGCAAGGTCAGGGTCAGGCTTACTTCCTTAACTGTGTAGATGTAGGTCAGGATGTTCAGCATCTGAAGACATTTGCGGTGTGATTTGACAAGTGATGCGAATTTGTTTCGTTCTATGACGATTACTTTAGCTTGATTTTCCATGTGAATTTTTATTTATGAGTTAATAGAATCGGATATGAAATCTTCGTTTAGACATTCTTCTCTCAGGAATTTATATACGTCAGAAGCCCAGAAGTAAATCTTGCCGCTGAGTTTGAAAAATGGGAGTTTGCCGGAATTACGCCAGCGGATCAGTGTCCGGTCGCATACTTTCAGCATCAGGCGCATATCCCGGCTGTCCAGCATTTGCTTGCCGTTGAAACTGGTTACTGCTTCCAGAGCCGTTTCCAGCTTGGCAATCAGTTTTCGTTGTTCCTCAAAGTTTTCCTTTATCATTGCTTTGAGTATCTCAATATCATTTCTGTTCTCTTCCATAAAATATTCCTTTGTTCCAATGGGTTATTTTTCTTTCTTCGGTTGCAAAGTTTTCAAAATTGGGCATGAAAAAATAGGGCTGACGGTAACCGCCAGCCCCATATTTTCTTTGTAACTTACTTAGTATCAATGTCGATTTACAGAATGCTTTTTTTCTTCCTTTAAGGTAGAAAGAAAAATAGCAGTAGTTACCATTCTTTTCAAAAAGATATTTATAGGTAAACAATATAATGAAGGGCACCCCAAAAATCAGATTTTACTCTTCTCAGAACTATCAGTAGAGGGGTAATTTTCTATAAAAAGTTTTTTAGTACCCTCCAATTAATACCAAGCCTTCTAATAAATTCAGATTAACTTGTAACCGTCAAAAACATTAATTACATTTGTGTTAGAGTAATACTTGAAATTGTACAGAGCAACAGAATATGTAGCTGGATTGCGCTACTACAATACTGTTTCTGCCAGTTTTAAAGCAGTAAAATGATTTTTCCTTTGTTTTAAACTAAAAATTATGACGAAACAAGAACTGTTAATTGGGAAGCATCCAGATAATTCACATCCTTATGGGAAATGGCTTGCTGCAAATGATTTGCCAGATTCCTATATGAAATGCCACAGGGAACTTACTGAAATTACAGCTGTAGATGATGAGTTAATAGAATGGATGGCAAAAAAAATAATTAATCACCATTATACTCAGTTTAGAATATCTAGGTTAAAAGAAAAATATAAAAGTTTAGGCTTTGCTAAATATGCAGAGCAGCATAGAAAATTACCTATTACGGATAAGGTGAAAAAAGGTAATGCTACGGAAATATTACTTACTGATTATATTCAAGCATCACAAAAAAAAGAATTTATCAAGGTATATAAATTGAAATATAATCCAAATGTTGATCAAGCCATTAAAGGAGATGACACTTTGATGGTTGATTTATTTGAAGAAAATGGTAATGAGAAAATCAAAATTTATTTGGGAGAATCGAAATTTCGCACTACTCCTCAAAAGAATGTAGTTGAAGATATTACCAAATCTTTAAACAAAGATACTTTGCCTTTATCGTACACTTTCTTAGTAGAAGAAATAGCAAAATCAGATGAATTACTTGCTCGAAAGCTGGATGATTATATAGTGCAAGATATAAAAGATAGAGGCGACCTTATTTATGTTGGTTTGTTACTAAGTAATACCAAGACTTCAGAAACAGTTGAAAAACATTTGAATAGTGATAATTCAAATTTGGTTTTCATTTCTATTGGAATTGGTCAGCCAGAAGAGTTTATTAAATCCATATTTGAAAAAGCAGAAGAACTAATATCTAACCCTGATTTATTATGAATATAGAGCATGTTGAAAAAAGCTACCAAGAATTAGAATCAGATTCTACTTTGCAAAACTTAATAGCTCAAGCTAACGCTAGATATATCCTATATAATACGGAAGAATCTAAAGAAAATTTTCCTCGATATACAATTAAAGATGAGCAGCTAAATATCTTAGCTTTCAAATATCTAAATATTGGATGTAATTATTTTAGTGAACATAATTATCTAAAAGCATCTCATTCTCTAGAAAAAGGAGCTTTAATACTTGAGTATATACACGGTTCTATTCATATTCAGACAAAAAATAAGAAACTATTTTGTCTAATCTCCGCTCTTTCTTATTACGTTTGTTTTCAATACTCTAAGGCATTTATACTTATAGGCAAACTTGAGAGTGATACAATGATTTCAAGTTTAGTATCTCTATTTCTTAATAGAAAATTTGATCAGTTATTAAGTGAAATCGATAAACTTATTACAAACTCCAGTTATGGGGATGAATATCTGGCTGAACATTTTGAAGAAGATAATGCTACAAAAATTTATGAGATAATTATAGCAAAATCATTAAATTATTATGTGCAATTTTATCAGACAGGAAACAAAGATTTTTTAGAAATTGCAAAAAAGGATCTTGTAAATCTTCAAGAAGTAGCCGCAATGAGAGGTGAACCTGATGTTTGGTGGGTTATTCGATTATTACTTCTCATTATAGATGGATTTAAAGAATCCTCATTATGGTATGTATTAGGAAATTATTTTAATACGGAAGATAAACTTCCGTTAAAGTATATACAATCATTAGTTTATAAAAATGGCAGTATAACAGAATTGTTTCTTACTCAAAGAAACTCTTTACCAAAGGTTTTGAATAATAAGCAGGGGAGTATTGTTAGCATTCCTACAAGTAGTGGAAAAACAAGAATTGGTGAAATTGCGATTTTAAACTGTCTATTAAATGAACCTAAAGCGAAAATTCTTTTTATAGCCCCTTATAGATCACTAGCTTACGAAATAGAAAATTCGTTTGATGAGATTTTTAGCAATCTTGATGTTTCAGTCTCACATCTATATGGTGGAAGTTTATTTAGTAAGCTTGATGAAAGAATTATAGACGAATCATCCGTAATTGTAGCAACACCAGAAAAGGCCAAAGCACTCTTTAGAAGCAATGAGGATATTTTATCATGTATCAAACTTGTAATTATAGATGAAGGACATTTATTGGGAACTGATAAAAGACTCATAGTTAATGAAATGTTTTATGAGGAATTAAAGTATCATGTAAAAGCTAATGGTGGAAGATTCTTGTTATTATCTGCCGTTTTACCCAATGCAGAAGATCTATCTGAATGGCTAACGGATTCTACTGATAATGTTTACAAAGAGAATTGGCGACCTTCTGATGAAAGAATCGGAATAATGGAATGGAATGGAGTTTCTGTGAATTTAAATTGGAAAAGCACTGATGCAGAAAGAAATTCATTTAATCCTAATTTTATTATGCGACAAAAGTTGCCTAAGAAGCCTAAAGAAAGGATAATGCATTACTTTCCTGAAAATAAGAACCAAGCCATAGCTTCTACTGCATATAAACTAAGGAAGTTTGGTCCTGTTTTAATATTCGTTGGAATCAAGAAATCTGTTTTTGCCATTGCAAGAGAGTATGAAAAATGTATTCAGCCTGAAGAACAGAAGTTTAGATTTAGAAACAAGGCCAATTGGAGAGCCTTTAAACTGGCTTGCATAGAATCTTATGGTGAAGATACGGAATGGGTTAAGTTTGCTAAACAAGGAATTTTCTGTCATAATGCAGATTTGATCTCAGATGTGCGAATTCCCTTAGAAAGATTAATGAGAAGTGAGAAGCCAAGAGTTATTATAGCGACTTCAACATTAGGACAAGGAGTTAATCTTGGAGTTTCTACTGTAATTTTCTCAACTTTGTATCAATCAGGTAATCCTATTACGAAAAGAGATTTTTGGAATATTGCTGGTAGAGCGGGGCATGCTTTTGTAGATCATGAAGGCAAAATTTTAGTTGCTCATGATATAACCAAAAAAGACGAGAATAAAATAAATTGGGAAAGAAAAATGATTTCTGCATATCTTAATAAGAGTAATATAGATAGAGCAGAGAGTGGTTGTTTGGAACTAATAAGGACACTTAAAACAGTGGCTCAACTTAACGGAATAGCATTTGATAACTTAATTAATTTACTTGCTGAAAATCGTATTAATGAAATTGATGAGTCTTTAGATGAAGTTAATGATCTTCTTGATTTGATTGATGACGGATTATTATCATTGCATAATTCGAATAATTTTGAAGGAAACACATTGGAATGGATTGATAGTTATTTTACTAAATCCTTAGCCTATATACAAGCTCAATATTATGAAGATATTACTGGCGATGAAGTTCTCGATTTTATAAAGGCTAGAATTAAAGGTATAACAAAAAAGGTAGGGATAGAAAAAAGTATTTGGGAAAGTATTGTATCTTCTGGTATTCCAATCAATTCAGATTTGCAAATAGATGAGAAGCTTAGCGAGATTATTAGTATTGTTCAAAGCTATATAGTAAGTGATAAAACATTAGAAGAACGCATTTCACTTCTTGAAAATATAGAAGACGTCATTAGAGATGTGAATATATATAAAGAAAAATTTGAAGATAGTGTTGATATAAAAGAGATACGAAAAAAGTGGTTAAGTGGAATATCCATGTCAGATATCGTTCAACATGAAAATGCAGTTAATATAGTAACTCAACATTATTCTTTCAATATGCCTTGGGTTCTCAATGGTATTTCAAAGAAAATGAAGAAACAGAATTTAATTGAAGAAGCGGATACTATCGAAGAATTGGCTATTCTTGTAGAATTAGGATTACCTAACATAAAATCAGTTAAAATCTATCAAGCAGGAATTCGCTCAAGGATTTCTGCCTATGAAATTGCCAACTTATATGATGATGATCTTTGGGAAAAAAGCATTAGAACATATAAACAAGATTTAATAGACCATGCTGATTACTATAAAAACCAAGTATCAGAAAATGCAGCATTATGGATCGATTTATTAGTAAGATTTTCGAAGAGAAAATTTATAAAAATTAAAAAAGTTCCTAACTTCAGATATGGAAAAGTACATAAAAGAACAAAAAGGTTAATGGCAAGAATAATTAATGATAAGCAATATTTAGTTAGTCCGAATTTTAGTGTTATAAATGAAATAGGTGAATCAGATATTGACTTTTCTAAAGTCAGTAATATTAATGGAATTTACTTTGATTATGACGAAGATGATAAACTTTGGAAAATAACTTGCATGAATCCTTATGTGGTATTTACGTAATTACTATATACTTTTGGGAAGAGATGAGAATAAGTATTTAGACATTATTAGTTGTTAATTTATCGCTATAAGGCCTATTCTTGAAGCATTAAACAACCAATTACAAACTAAAATAAGTTTTGATTAACTTGTAACTATTAACAACATTGACTATCTTTGTCGTAGAGAGATATTTGAAATTATGCAGAGCAATGCAATGTGTAGCTGGACTTCCACTACTATATCGTTACTTGCATCTTTATAAAAACACTTTTAATCGCTGATTTATAAAAGATTAAAACGAACTACACTCTTTTAATATATGAAACAAAGTGTTTCAAACCTATAAACAAAGAGTTTCAAGCGTATGAAACAAATTGAAACTGCCGTTAACCAAAAATCAGGTTACTTATTATAGGATTAAGAAGTCAAAACAGTCAACCTAAATCCGGACGAGACAATATAATATTCTAAAAGATTAGCAATTATTTCCATATCGAATAAAAGCAGTACATCATCAAAAATCGCCGGAACAGATCAATGATCTGCCCGGCGATTTCTCATCTTAAACCAATCTCCACTTACTATATATCAATCAACGATTCGGGTGAATGTCCAACTTCACCGGTTTAATCATATTTTCAGGTTTTAAGATAGTATCCAAGTCTTCTTTGGAAAGAATGTTATGTTCCAAAACAAGTTCATAAACTCCCTTCCCGGTTTCCAATGCTTCTTTGGCTATTTTAGTAGAGTTCTTATATCCGATCACCGGATTCAGGGCTGTCACTACTCCAATGCTGTTATGCACATCTCTCCGGCATTTTTCTTCATTAGCCGTAATGCCGTCGATGCATAAGGTGCGCAAAGTGTCGAAACCATTCATCAGTAAATCGGCGGACTCGAAACAGCATTGTGCCATCACCGGCTCCATTGCATTCAGTTCCATTTGAGCTGCTTCACCGCTCATGGCCACACAAAGGTCATTTCCTATTACCTTGTAGGCCACCTGGTTCATCACTTCAGGAATCACCGGATTCACTTTTCCGGGCATGATGGATGAGCCCGGCTGCATTGCCGGCAGATTGATTTCTCCCAATCCACAACGCGGACCGGAAGCCAGCAACCGCAAGTCGTTACATATCTTATTCATTTTAACAGCAATACGCCTCATCACTCCCGAATAACCTACCATGCAGGAAGTGTCCGAAGTAGCTCCCACCAAATCGTCTGCTAGTTTGATATCCAATCCCGTAATCTTGCGCAAAGCGGCAATGCACTTCTCCGCATATTCCGGTTCGGCAGTGATTCCTGTTCCAATGGCTGTTGCTCCCATATTGACTGCCAGAAAATCCTGTGCAGCAAAATCAAGGTTCTTTATTTCATGTGACAAAATACTTGCAAAGCCATTAAAGGTTTGCCCAAGAGTCATCGGTACGGCATCTTCCAATTGGGTACGCCCCATTTTGATGACATGTGCAAACTCATTCGCTTTCTTCCGGAAAGACTCGATCAGAACCTCCAAATGCTTAACCAATTTCAAATGAGTATAATACAGTCCAATGTGAATGGCTGTAGGATAAGCATCGTTGGTAGATTGTGAACGGTTGACGTGATCGTTAGGCGAACAGAATTGATATTCTCCCCGCTGATGCCCCATCAGTTCCAATGCCCGGTTGGCAATCACTTCATTGGCATTCATGTTGGTGGTCGTACCGGCTCCTCCCTGAATCATATCTACGGGGAACTGCTCGTGATGCTTTCCTTCGAGTATTTCTTTACAGGCTCTCAAGATAGCATCCGCTTGTTCTTCAGTTAATAAGTCCAGTTCACGGTTGGCAACGGTGGCTCCCATCTTCGTAATGGCCAATGCCTGAATGAACAAAGGATATTCATTCAAATGAAACTTGCTGATGCGAAAGTTTTCAATGCCACGGAGTGTCTGTACTCCATAGAGTGCACTTTCCGGCACTTCACGACTACCTATCAGGTCACTCTCTGTACGAGTTTTTTTTGATAAATTTTGTTCCATATCGGTTGTTTTATAGTAATAACGTTTTCGTTAGTTCTTATAATAACCAACCAGCGATGGTATTGTTTTAATAAATATGCAAAAACTATTCAATGACTTTTTTGTTGTAAATAGAAGAAAAAGAAAATACAAAGAGAAGAATCGCTTATCTTTGTATTTGAACTTAAAACAGCAATCTATGATATTACAATTAGCATTTGTTCTGACAGCCATTATTATTGGCGCACGCCTGGGAGGTATCGGACTTGGCGTAATGGGAGGCGTAGGCTTGGCAATACTCACGTTCGTTTTTGGTTTACAACCCACTGCGCCTCCCATCGACGTTATGTTAATGATTGCCGCCGTAATCTCTGCCGCTTCCTGCATGCAGGCAGCCGGAGGTTTGGACTACATGGTGAAACTGGCAGAACATTTGCTTCGTAAAAATCCTTCACACGTCACTCTGCTTAGTCCGCTGGTGACTTACCTCTTTACTTTTGTAGCCGGAACCGGACACGTGGCTTATTCCGTACTGCCGGTAATTGCAGAGGTTGCCACCGAAACAAAAATCCGTCCGGAACGTCCGTTGGGCATTGCCGTCATCGCTTCCCAGCAGGCCATTACGGCAAGTCCGATCTCTGCCGCTACCGTGGCACTTCTCGGACTTTTAGCCGGATTCGACATTACCCTGTTCGACATTCTCAAAATTACGATTCCCGCCACCATCATCGGAGTGTTGGTAGGCGCTTTGTTTTCCATGAGAATCGGTAAGGAACTGGTGGAAGATCCCGAATATCAGAAGAGATTGAAAGAAGGTTTATTCAACAATAAAAAGGTGGAGATTAAAAGTGTCAAGAACAAACGTTCGGCAATGATTTCCGTTATCATCTTTATATTGGCAACTGCTTTTATCGTGCTTTTCGGTTCTTTTGAAGGAATGCGCCCCAGTTTCCTGATTGATGGGGAAATTGTCACCTTGGGAATGTCTTCCATCATCGAAATCGTGATGTTGTCGGCTGCCGCAATTATCCTGTTAGTAACGAAGACGGACGGGATCAAGGCAACGCAAGGTTCTGTATTTCCGGCAGGTATGCAGGCGGTGATTGCCATCTTCGGTATTGCCTGGATGGGAGATACCTTTCTTCAGGGAAATATGGGACAGTTGACTCTCTCTATCCAGGGAATTGTGCAACAAATGCCGTGGCTGTTCGGTGTCGCCCTGTTTGTGATGTCTATCCTGCTATATAGCCAGGCTGCCACTGTACGGGCACTCGTCCCTTTGGGCATTGCGTTGGGGATTTCTCCTTATATGCTGATCGCTTTATTCCCGGCCGTGAACGGATATTTCTTTATTCCGAATTATCCTACCGTGGTGGCTGCGATTAATTTCGACCGTACCGGGACAACAAAAATCGGCAAATATGTGTTGAATCATTCGTTCATGATGCCCGGTCTGGTATCGACCGTTGTGGCTATTGCACTAGGTTTGCTTTTTATACAAATATTCTAATAGATCATATTATTAACCTAAACATCATTCAGTTATGAAACAATTCAAAAGCTTTGGACTGGTAGTAGTCACACTACTATTTTCTGCAACAATGGCATTTGCCGCAAAACCGAACATTCATATCCTTGCCACCGGAGGAACGATTGCAGGCACAGGAAGTTCAGCTACCGGAACCAGCTACACAGCAGGACAAGTTGCCATCGGCACACTACTCGATGCCGTGCCCGAAATTAAGGACATCGCCAACGTGACCGGAGAACAGATTGTCAAAATCGGTTCGCAGGACATGAACGACCAGGTTTGGCTGACGCTTGCAAAAAAAATAAATGAACTATTGAAACGCCCGGACATCGACGGCATCGTGATTACTCACGGAACCGATACGATGGAAGAAACGGCCTATTTCCTGAACCTGACCGTTAAAAGTGACAAACCGGTGGTACTGGTAGGTGCCATGCGTCCGTCTACGGCTCTAAGTGCCGACGGCCCGTTGAATCTTTATAACGCCGTAGTTACCGCCGCCGCAAAAGAATCCAAAGACAAAGGAGTACTGGTTGCCATGAACGGACTGATCCTTGGAGCACAGAGTACGGTTAAAATGAACACGGTCGACGTGCAAACTTTCCAAGCTCCCAACTCCGGCGCGCTAGGTTATGTGTTGAACGGAAAAGTATTCTATAATCAGGTGACGCTAAAAAAACATACCACCCAATCCGTTTTCGATGTCACTCATCTGAACGCACTTCCTAAAGTAGGTATCGTATACAGCTATTCCAACATCGAAGCAGATATGGTCACTCCGATGCTCAACAACGGCTATAAAGGCATTATCCATGCAGGAGTAGGAAATGGAAATATCCATCAGAATATCTTCCCGGTATTGACAGACGCCCGTCAGAAAGGAATCCTTGTGGTCCGTTCTTCCCGTGTCCCGACAGGTCCTACCACGCTGGATGCAGAGGTAGACGACGCCAAATATCAGTTTGTGGCTTCACAGGAACTGAATCCGCAGAAATCACGCGTTTTGTTAATGCTTGCACTAACCAAAACAACTGACTGGAAACAAATTCAGCAATATTTTAACGAATACTAAAAGCCTGACCTACTTATGAAAAAATGGATATTTATGTTGCTCCTCGCGGGCAGCATACAGGGAGTATATGCTCAAAAAACGGAGAAGAAGGATAAATTCAACCCGAACACTCCCCTGTTTGAAGAACTGACAGACGTGAAAAAGAAGACAGATAAGTTCAATCTTTATCTGAATATGCAAGGAAGCTTTGACGCTCATTTCCAAAATGGTTTTCAGGAAGGTGACTTCAATATGCACCAGCTCCGCATCGAAGCCAAAGGAAATATCAACAACTGGCTTTCTTACCGCTATCGCCAACGCCTCAACCGCTCGAACGACGCAAACGGCATGATTGACAATCTGCCTACTTCCATCGACTATGCCGGAATCGGTATCAAACTGAATGACCAGTTCAGCCTCTTCGCAGGAAAGCAATGTGCCGCATACGGTGGTATCGAGTTCGACCTCAACCCGATCGACATCTATCAGTACAGCGATATGATCGACTATATGAGTAACTTTATGACCGGACTGAATGTAGGTTATAACATTACTCCCAAACAGCAACTTAACCTGCAAATACTGAACAGCCGCAACAGTTCGTTCGACAGCACTTACGGAATTACGGAAGATGCCGAAGGAAATCTTCCCGATCTGAAATCCGGCAAAATGCCGCTGGTTTATACTTTGAACTGGAATGGTAATTTCAATAACGTATTCAAGACCCGTTGGTCGGCTTCTGTCATGAACGAGGCCAAAAGTCACAATATGTATTATTATGCTTTAGGTAACGAATTGAATCTCGGCAAATGGAATGCTTTTGTCGATTTCATGTATTCAAAAGAGGACATTGACCGCAAAGGTATTATTACCAGTATCGTAGGCCGTCCGGGCGGGCATAACGCTTTTGATGCTAACTATCTTTCGGTTGTTGCCAAATGTAATTACCGCTTTCTTCCGAAATGGAATGTTTTTGTGAAGGGTATGTACGAGACGGCTTCCGTAGGCAAGGCGTCCGAGGGAATAGAGAAGGGAAATTACCGTACTTCCTGGGGATATCTGGGCGGTATCGAATATTACCCGATGGAAACCAATCTGCACTTCTTTGTTACCTACGTGGGACGTTCGTATGATTTCACTTCCCGCGCCAAGGTGCTGGGACAGGAGAATTATAGTACTAACCGTATTTCTGTAGGATTTATCTGGCAGATGCCTGTATTCTAATTCTAAAGCAAGAAACCGGGCTGACAATAAAAAAATACCCGATAGCTTCTTACAACAGTTATCGGGTATTCTTATATGTTCGGTCTTTTTAAATCAGAACCCAGGTATCTGCTCCGGCCCATTCAGGCATATGCACAGCATCCCCACTGGGGAAAGACAGTCTATTCAACTGCTTCACGGAAGCACAGATAAGCCGTCTCATCAATTCTGGCAAGAGAGACTGACATTCTTTTGTGTCAGCCCATTGCTTCAAATGTGTTGATGTGATGAATTCCATAGATTACCTATATTGAGACTAGATATTGATGAACAAATATACAACTTCTTTTTGACCCAATACACAAAACATTGAAAAGATGTCGCAAATTTTTCTCAACATACTCGACAAAAGAGATTGGAACAACAGCGTTGACCAAATTCAAAAACTCACCGAAAGCCCCATAAAATCAACTAGGGAATATCCGTTTACGCTTTCATGGTCTCACTATTTGATATTAATGCGCATTGAATCTGATGAAGAACGCAGATTTTACGAAATTGAGTCTCAGAAACAAAATTGGAGTGTACGTCAATTGCAGCGGCAATATAATTCAAGCCTGTATGAGCGTTTGGCTCTCAGCAAAGACAAAGATTCAGTCTTGCGTTTAGCACAAGAGGGGCAAACGATCAATAAACCAGATGACATCATAAAGAATCCTTTAACGCTTTTTAGTAATCATTGTTCTATAATATATACAAAGAACTATGGACAATTTGTAATGTTCTAAATTATATCGAACTCACGTTAGTTTAGATGCGGGAGATTCAAAAACGCTGCAAATTCGAGGGGCGAAAGTGACTGGTTTATGTGCAATTACGATTTTCCCGGAGTCAAGAATATAAAACGAATGGATAAAAAATATTACTACGGTATACTTCTTGCATTTTTAAACTTCATCTACCCTCCCATCATTTTTCCCATCATGAAAAGACTTGTTATTTATAATCTTTTGGCAACATTCCGAACTTCTCTTTAAAACATTTTGCAAAATGGGAAGAAGAAGCAAAGCCTAACCGTTCTGCTGCCTCAGCTATGCGAACACCATTTGCAATTAATTCAGCTGCTTTGTTTAAGCGGAAGTTCTTCACATAGTTATTAGGAGGCATACCAAACAAACCTTTCATCTTCCGGTAAAGATTAGAATGACTCATATTCATTTGATCTGCCAATATATCAATTGAATAATTTTCATTAATAACCTGCTCCGATAAAATTGCATTGATCTTGTCTATAAATTCTACATCTTTTTGAGAAATAGCAAAATCCGAAAGTGAAGAAGATGAACCAATTGTGATGTCCGTCATCTGTTTATGAAACGCCAATCGCAGTTTTAATAAATTCTCGATCTGTTTATAGAGCTGCTTAACAGAAAACGGTTTCTCAAGATATACATCAGCACCACTTTCAAGTCCTTCCACTTTAGATTCCAATGTCGTTTTTGCAGTCAGCAAAATAACAGGAATATGAGAATAAGCCATATCGGATTTTACATGATTACAAAGTTCAAGTCCATCCATTTCAGGCATCATAACATCACTGACAATAACATCCACACTCTGGCGTGTGAGTATTTCCAATGCTTCTTTTCCATTACCGGCACGTATCACCCTAAACCAAGTACTTAAAGCTTCCCGAGTTAGATTTAACAATTCAAGATTATCCTCCACCAATAAAACAGTGAATCTCCTATTAGCAAATTCAGAAACAGAAGTCACCTCTTCTCCAACATCTACAGCATCCGTTTCAGTCAATTCATCAGATACATCTTCTGTTTCTACAGTTCCCAATGGTAAAGATAATACAAATGAAGCACCGCCCTCGGAACTATTTTCCAGAAACAAACTTCCATGATGGGCTTCTGCCAAAGACCTTGCAAATGCCAAACCAATCCCAGTACCCTTAGATGATGCCACAGGATCATCAGGCAATTGATAAAAAGCTTGAAATATTTTATCGCGTTGGTCCTCCGGAATACCGGGACCATCATCAGTGACCTCTATCCTCACCTCGTCATCTACTGATAATACCTTCAATTCAATTCTGGATTTCGCATATTTCATCGCATTCCCTATCAAATTTACCAGAATCTTACTCATCTTTTCCGAATCAATCATCATGTTAATCTCTTCATGAGGCAAACAAAGATGTAATGTCAGTCCTCTCAACTCCGCAGAACCGCAGAATTGATTAAAAATATCACTGACCAATGCATTAACATTGCATTTCTTCAAATTCAACTGCAAAGCACTACTTTCCAACTTCTGAAAATCAAGTAACTGATTGATGATTCCCAATAGATAATCTACATTCTTTTCTATTACAGAAATATACTTATTCTCTTTCCCTTTGATTTCCTCTTCTCTCAATTTCTCCAACGGCAAACGAATCAAACTTAGCGGAGTTCGTATTTCATGTACCAAATTAATAAAGAAATTGATTTTCGATTTATACATTTCTTTTTCTTTGGTAGTCTGATACTCCTCCATCCGACGTTTATACTTACGCCTGACATACAAATTCCAACGCCAACCAAGAAATACGATAGCAGCAAGTAACAACAATGCATATACCACATAAGCAATAGTAGTCCGCCACCAGGGAGGAGTAACCACAATCCATAAAGAAATTGCCTTTTCAGTCCAATAATGGTCATTATTTGAACCACGAACCAAAAACTCATATTCTCCCGGAGGAAGGTTGGTATAGGAAGCTGTATTATTAGAAGAGTTGTTAATCCATTCCTTATCTACTCCGTTCAAGATATACGCATAACGATTTCTAAGAGGATCTTCATAGCTAAGTATCGCAAAACGAATTGTAAAACTGTTATTCTCATAAGGTAATTTTATTTTATCAACAGTATAAAAAGGCTTATCCAACCGGAGCAACCGCCTCACTTCCCGCTCATTATTCAAATTAGGGAAACTGATATTTATAACATAAACAGGAGGAAGATAGGTGTTATCTGTAAATTCTTTCGGTTCAAAAACATTAAATCCGTTCACTCCTCCAAAATACATCTTTCCAGTCGATGAAGCTAATGAAGATTGCGCTGTGAACTGATTCCCCTGCAAACCGTCATTTATAGTAAAAAGACAGTTCTTATTCTTATCTGCAGGATTAAACTGATATAACCCGGAATTACAGGAAATCCAAAAGTTGCCGGCCAGATCCTGCTCTATCGAATAAATAACCTTATCCGGTAACCATATATTTTCCGGATCAAAATCAACAAAAGTTTCTGTTTCTTTGGAAAAAGAGCATAATCCTCCACCATTGGTCCCAAACCACATCGTACCTTTCCTATCTTCAAATAATGTTATCACGGAGTTACTCGTAATAGTAGTCAGGTCCTCCCGGATATGTTCAAAATGTTTCCACTCTTCACCAACTGTATTATAACAGAAAACGCCGCGATTTGAAGTCGCAATCCAAAGATTATTGTACATATCCTCATAGATGTCAGTTACAGAAGCCATAGCACCGACATTTATCACAGTTATAAAATTATCCGATTGTGGATTATAACGACATAATCCCCAGCTTGTTCCGACAAAGATTTCTCCTTTACGATCTTTAAAAAGGCTTAATACATCATTACTGCAAAGTGTATTCGGAATATCACGGGAATAAGTATAACTTTTAATATTCCCTGTCTTCAGATTTAACACATGCAATCCTTCAGCATAAGTTCCTACCCAAAGATTATCGCCCTCCAACAACAAACTACGTATATCGTATTTTATATTTGATTTCTTCAAAAAATACTCATGAAAAGAATGAGTTTGTGAATTGAAAAACCACAATCCATTCCGGGTTCCCACCCAAACATTCTTCTCCCGATCTTCACAGAAAGGTCCTATCTCCTTATCTGCTTTTTCCATCCCCGTCAAAGACAGAGAATAAGTAGAAAAACGCTTCGACTGTTTAGACATGTAATTTATTCCACCGGAATTAGTCATTACCCAAAGTGTACCTTCATTATCCCGCATCATCGCGTGTACAGTCGGATCGCTCAAAGCCCATAAACCAAACGGAGAGTCTCCCCTACGAAATGTCTTACGCTCACGGTCAAATAAATAAATGCCATTGTCTGTACCAACCAGCATTTCTTTCCCGTTATAGTCCATCAGACAAAGAATAGAACTGAAACTCTCTGCAGACGTATTATATATTTTTAATTCCTGACTTCCTTCCTGATAGCACCCTAACGAATTCGTCCCCACACCGCACCAAATTTCATGATCAATACTATGGAGACAGTTAATCCTCTGATTGCCAATATTCAATTCGAATGAAACCGGATAACTTTGCAGAAAAGTTCCTTGTTCATCAAAGCACAATAATCCCTCCTGCATAGAAGAGACATAGACAAGAGAATCCGTACCTTGGCAAATATCCCAGGCAAAAAAAGTCCGGATACTATTTTGAGTCAGAACGTCTTTTACCGGATCATAAATAAAGATGCCTTGTCCCAAAGTAGCTATCCAAATCAAACCATTTTTAGTTTTTACGATTTTCTTGACTTCGCAACTAATGAATACTCCATATTTAGTTGTCTTATCAAAATACAAGAAATGATCGTCAGAGCGATCATAAATGTATAGCCCGGAACTTGTTCCTATCCAAAGGTCTTCACCCTCTTCCATCAAAGAACCGACAAAGTTGTTCCCTAAAGAATATTTGTCATTTAGAACATTCCGATAAATTTTATTTCCGCTACCATAATAGCAGTTCAACCCATTACTCGTACCTATCCATAAAAAGCCATAACTATCTTGAATTGCACACCAAGTTGTGTTATGAGACAATCCGTTTTCTACTTGATATTTCTTAAAAGAAAACTCTGCAGATGCCATTAATGGCTCAATACAAAAAATAATAAGACTGATAAATGCTATTATTGCTTTTTTCATATTATATACCCATGTCGATTCAGCGAGTCAAATATAGCTATTTTAGTAACCCAAGCCAAATCTCAAAATTATTTTCACTTGGAGAATAGATAAAAACAACACAGATAACGTCTATTGATCTCATCGACGTTATCTGTGTGCCAAACAATACATTTACCTCATTGTCTTCAGACAATTAATCGTGTAATCCCTTTTTTCTCAAATAATCCAGCATGAACCCCGGACGATCAGTCTGGAGAATCCGTGCCCCCAGCTCTTCAATCAGATATCCATAGTTTCCATCCGGATCTTTTAAAGCCTGATCGTCTTCATGCCCTCCCGCAAGAGAAGCCCACAACGTATTGTACCAAATCCGACTCTTTCCCAGAATAATCGATTTCACTTTTCGAGGCAAAGGACTGGAAGAATCCGAATAAACCAATTCGAAGGCAGCAGGATGCAGCTGTGTCATATAGTCCCTGACCTTCTTTTCGCCATCCTTTCCGTCAAGTCCTATCACCGGTATGTAAATCACTTTATCCAGATAATCTCCAAACTCACTTTTGACAGTTTCCACCGGCTGGCCTCCTTTCATTATCACCAAACTGGCAGTTCCGGTTTTCTCGAGCACAGCGTATACCTCGTCAAACACAGAATACGCCTTATCCAAGTTAAACATAATCTGACCTTTGCCTGCCAACAATGCCTCTTCCAATGTTGGAACAATATGTTCTGTCAGATTTCCATCCTTATCTTTCAGTTTCAACTTCTTGATTTCTGCCAATGTATAATCCTTAATCAATCCTTTACCATTGGTTGTCCGGTCTACACGGTCATCGTGCATCAATATTAATTGTCCGTCTTTAGTCTTGTGAATATCAATCTCCACAATATCCACTCCCATTTGTATGGCACTATCAATTGCCGCTACGGAATTTTCCGGTGCACTCCGCCAGTTCCCCCGGTGTGCCACGACTAACACCTGATCGAACTTCGGATCTAAAAATGCCTTACGGATCATTTCTCCCCGTTGCGCAAACAATATAAGAGGTTGCAAACAACAGAATATCCCTAACCATATCAGTTTGTAGTTTTTCATTGTCATTCGTTTAAATAAATTGTATCATTATTCTTGATAAGCTCCCGGCCACATCGCATTTTTATCACGCGGATTCCCCAACTGGTCAGTGGAAAAAGCATCCATCTCATCCAACCATTTTCCAAACTCCTCACCTAAATTCTGGAAAGGACAACTATCCGGTTTAAAGCCGGTTGTGATCGCATTCTTAACAGCGTCGGCAGCAGTCCGGGTAAACTCATTCACATTCCCGTCCCAAGTATAGACAGAACGATTGGCATCCCATACGACATTTAAAGAGCTAATCGTACTGTTATACTTATCAAACTCTGATGTTGTAAACTTGTTGGTTGATGCAGGCATGATCGTACCGCCCATCAGATTATACCCTTTGGATGTCAAATGGCGAGTATCATCACCGGACATTTCAACAACCGGATTAGCTGCATTTTTATTCAGGATGATATTATTCATCAAGAATGATTGCCGGGCCGGCCAGGATTCACAACGAATAACAGCCCCGCTATTTTGAGCACCATCCTCGATAATGGTAGAGTTTACAATCAACATACTCCCCGCGCCGTTAATGGTTCCATCTCTACCACTATTATTGGTAACAGTTGTATTATTCATACATAAATGACCGTTTGACATTTGAATAGCATAACCGAACTGTCCGCCTTCATTGCCTGTAATGGAGCAATTATTCATAAAAAGAATACTCCCACTGTCATTGACACGAATTGCGCCTCCACGCGAAGATGCCTTGTTGTTTCTCAACTGCACATGATTTAGTTTGGCTGTCCCCTTATACATGAATATACCGGAACCACCAGCCTCACCTGAACCATTTACTCCCGCATTATAGCACTTTTCAATGATACAATGATTCAACTGTAATGTTGCATTGCCACTGCTACCATTCGCAATCAGGAATCCACCACTATAGCCATTTATTTTCTCATTGGGATGATAACCGCAAGAGAACGTACAACCTTCAAATGTAATATCTATCTGGTTTCCTAATGTAAACAAGGAATAATCACCCGCATCCGCAATGCCGTTATTATTTGCATCTCCTGTGAAAGTAGTCAGATACCGGACAGGATCACGCTTGCTTAAATCCTTCCGGGTACTTTGAGGATCATATCCACACACAACCTTTATTTCGACTTGTTTACTATATCCGCTATACTCTATTTTCAGACCGGCTTCCTGATCTGCTATCAAATAGGTACCGCCTGCCACATAGATATTCTTACCATCCAATTTCTTAGCATTCGCAGTCGTGATCGCACTGTTAGTGTTAGTTCTCAATAGATTGCGTAACCCGTCTACTCCCATTGCATTATCCCAATCCATACCGGTAGCATTCCCTGTAGCATGCTCTTTCACATAATAAGCGTCCAATTGCAATTCCGTTGCATCTCCCCCATTGATTGTACCAGTCTCCCATGGAGTGACAATCGGTTCACTCAATCTAATGACCGAACCTTCTACTTTCAAAGTAAATTCATAACAAAATCCGGCCTTTATTGCAGGAATGCCCGGCAATACCAGATCTTCCCCCTTGTAATTTAAAGAAACGAAAGTACTATTAGGATTTGCAGTTCCCGGAGCTACGATCGCCGTATATTTACATCCGCTTTGTCCGGCTTTCCCTCCTTCAGGAATGGTGACATACGGTGAAACAAGTGCAGTTCCCGATGAAACATTTCCGTCCGTATATCCCTGATAGGAACCGATTTTAACTCCTAGAGCTTTACTTTGTGAGTCTATATCGTCCAATGTCATGATAACTTTCGCCATTCTCCGGTTCATATTCAGATGAAGGACACCTGATCCCTCATTTATAGCATCTTCTACTGTGCAAGTCATGTAGTCTGCGCTCGCCAGATTTTCCAAACTCTGCTGATTAATAGGAAGAGAGAAGTTGGCTACGCTTGTTCCTTCAGTCACCGGATAAAAGGCAGAATAAGTAACAGGTTCATTTCCCCACCTAAGATAATAGTTATCCGTAGGAGCCCATTGCCCTCCAGACAACATATAAGTCACACTACCATCTTCGCAACTCAACAGAATCTGGTCTCCATTATTAAATTGCATTTGCTGTTCATTTGTTCCTGTAGGATTACTACGGGTATATGCAGCATCAATAACAGCATTGATCTTGATTGCACCGGAGTCTTCATTGAACACGGCTATCTCTTTATCCGTATCACAAGCTGCCATACCCGTTAATATACATGCAGCCAATATATGTTTAGTAATTTTCATAACTCATCTCCTCCTTTTTATTTCTGATAGATAATCTGACCGGTTGCCCGATATTTCATTTGCATGGTAGCCAACCGTGCCGTTTCATTTACATTCAGTGTCAGCGTATGCTCTACTCCCTTTTGCAACTCAATGGGCTCTTCGGCAGTCCATATATACAATTTTCCGTCATAACTGAAATTGACAGAAAAGCCTTCTATTATTGTTTGCGGGAGAAGAATACATTCATACCCATCCGTACCCTTATAAGGGGCGATAGTTGTAGCTACAGCATCTTCCCGTGGAATGACTACCGGTTCCGGCACTGACAAATCACAAATACCACCCACTATTGTACCATTTACAGCCATATCGCCCAATTTACTGATCGCCGCATCTTCCATACCATTATTTACCGTCACTTTTATAATCAGCTTGCTCATGGCATGATCCAAAGTAACTTTCAATCTACCATCTGCGGTGAGATCCTGTTTCGGATCAACCATTGATTTAGTCAACAGGAAATCAGAAGCAATCACATTTTCTTCAGTAGTTTGGTTGCTTTGTATGTTGATAGCTAACGGAGTGTCTAAACTAGCTTCCGAAATGTAAGGAGCATACGCCACTACTGTTACCGGAGTTCTTGCATTATCCCAAAGCATTTGTTGCCCGTCCGCCGTATTCCAGTCATTATTAGATTTTACCATTTGCGAATTATAATCATAAGCAATGTTTCCACTGTTATGAATGATCAGTCCAAAACTCTCCAGATTACTTGCATCATATCCGGCACGCGACACAGGAGCCTTCACTTCTGTTACAACACGGATTATATGATCTTCGGGAAAGTTGCCGGTCGGCTGCGTCCCGTCTTCAATGTTTGAACAGCCTGTCAGACTAATGACCAAAGCGGTCATTATATAAAATTTGTTTTTCATATCACAATTACTTTTTAAAGATTCAGTTGGACAATACAGCATCATAAGCTCCCATTTGCATCTTATCAGGATTGCGTGTCACGCCACGCTGATCCAATCCGAAAGCATCTTCACCCATCCATTCCACGAATACCTCACCTAAATTAACCATAGGAGAAGCAGCAGGATTGAAACTTTTCACAGCATTGATTACAGCTTGTTTGGTAGCATAACCACCCACCTGTCCGATCTGGTCAATATTCCACTTATAAACACCCTCTTCCGTCAGGTTGCCATTCACAAGGGTAGGATAAGCAGTATCAGAAACGCCCATTGTGAAATTATTAACTCGCTGATACAAGTTATATCCCATGGAGTAAGCTTCTTTATTCGCTCCGTTCAAAATGAAGCTTGGAGCGGTAGAATTCTCGGAAATCAACAGGTTATTAATAAACTTAGTATCACCATCAATAGAGGTTTCACATCGAAAGGCGCCATACTCCTGATCAATATCATGCCCTACAATCGTACTATTAGCGAGCATGAAACTACCTCCCCCGTTTAAAGCAGCACCTTTTCCCGGATTTCCGACAATGGTTGTGTTATTCATACAAATATGTCCCGATGATATCTGAATACCGACCCCAAAAAGTTCTCTTACTGAATTGCCAGTTATCAGGCAATTATTCATAAACACAACAGCCTTATTGCTGTTACACCGTATTGCTCCGCCACGGCTATCCGCCGCATTATCCAGGAACTTCACATTGTTCAGTTTCGAGCTCCCGGAAGCAATAAGAATAGCTGTACCTCCCGCTACTCCTCCTTGCCCGTTGACAGCTTCCGTTTTACAATCCCTGATAATACAATCCGTTAATTCGACAGAGGTGCTATTGACGTTACCATTGATATAAATTCCGCTACCACACTCGTTAGACTTGGCATCATTATTAGAAAGGTACCCATATTGAAAAGTAACTCCTTCAATCCCAATAATCCCTCCTTTCACCAACAATAGTCCGCAATCACCGGAATCAGCCTGATTATTACCGTTTACATCTCCGCTGATCACTGTCTTATACGTATCAATACGACGATTAGTCAGATCTGTCCCTTCGCTCAACAAACTATATCCTCCTTTGATCGCTTTAATGTCTTTGCGGATAATCACCCCGAGTCCTCCGGTCTCGGACATCACATATTTTCCCTGGCTCATGTAAATAGTACTCTTGGACAGATCGATAGATCCACTCAATAATTTGCGAAAACCAGCTACATCCATTGCCTGATCCCATGAAGTACCATCCATGTCCCCTTCACCGAATTGAGTTACAAAATAACTTTCCAGTCCTTTTTGCAAGACAACTTCTTCATCCAGATCATCATCATAATCAGTAATCATCGGAGGATCAACCATCTCATAATCTTCCTGACACGCCTGGCTCACTAAAATAGTGAAGGCCAGAAGCCCAATCTTTGATATTGTGAGCAACTTATTTTTCATTTTTCTTCATTTTAAACTTGTACACTAAATTGAAATAATTACAGTTCACCGCTTAACGGGCAATATCCGGATAACCGGGATTCTGTTTCAGATATTCATTCTGCTCCAATTGGGTCTGTGAAAACGGGAACAATTCATAATGAGTATCTGCATCCCGTTTCTTGTCCCACCATGCATCCTGAAATCTTCCGAAGCGGATCAAATCCGTACGACGACGGCTCTCCGCAAGAAATTCCCGCCCCCATTCATCAAGCATTTCTTTTAGATCAAGTACCACGTTACCTTCCGGCTGATAAGCGATATCTGCAGTAAAGTTTTCATAGTTGCGTTTACGCACGCTGTTCAACAGCTTGCCGGCCTCGCCTGCCTGTCCGAGACGAAGAAGGCATTCCGCCTGCGAATAAATAATCTCCGCCAAACGGATTTCCGTATAATCCGACTCTATAAAATATCCTCCATCAAACGGATAGAAAGGATACTTCACACAGTAAAGCCCCGAGTTGAAATCTCCGTTTCCCAGTTTAGACTCCTGATAATTCGGGTTGGCAATATAACCGGATTCTGCGTTACCTTCAAAACGTCCCACTTGATCAAGTAGGTAAAGGACATATTGATTATCCGGATTCTTGGCATATCCCCCACTAATACTGGAATTAGCTATTTTCCCTTCCATGAAGAACATACCTTCCCGTGTATTATTACTCGTATTTACATATTGTTTATAACGTTTATCGCCCGCATACTTGGCGAATTTCTGCGTAACCATGCCCAATTCATAATCAAACAATGCACGTGGTTGCTGGTTATTATAACTTGGCGAAAGTGCATATTTGGGATTTCGGCTGCCATCTCCTTCAATTTTCAGGTATTTCTCACAACCATAAGGAAGGGCCCGCCCGTAAACTGTTCTCTTATCATTTTTCAGATGCCAGCTAGTCAGTCCATAAGAACCGGGAAAACCGAGGATTACTTCATTACACATTTCATTATTCCAGTCAAAAGGTTCGTACCAGTTATCAGCGATTGCATAATAGCCGAATTCTCCTCCGGTAATACGCTCACACATATCAATACATTCCTGCCATTTAGGCTGTCCAATCCACTTTTCCGCATTTAAATAAAGACGTACCAGCAATGCAGCAGCCCCCGCTTTAGTAAATTGTCCTTGTTGACCGCCATTACCAGATTGTCCGATTTTGGAAGGTAAAGCTACCAGACAGACATCTCTCAACTCACTTTCGATAAAATCAAACATAACCTGTGGAGATACCTGCTTCCGGTTTTCCGGCTGTTCATTGACCGCTTGGTCAGAAGTCGTAGTTAAGATACAATTACGGTAACTATTAAGCAGGCGAAGATAACAGTAAGCTCTCATACAACGTAGTTGCGCTTTAAAACTATCAAACTCACTGTCACTTAAATTAAATTTAGAAGGATTCAATTGAGACAAATCATCCAACACCAGATTGCATTGACCGATACCGCCATACATGCCTTCCCACTCGTTTGTCCAGTCTTCCTGATTAATGTCATCGTATTGATGATAATGATATTTTTCCCATTTACCGCCATCATACCACCAAGTTCCCCGAGTAGGCGTTATCAACTGATCCCCTGTCAGTTCTTCGTGTTCATGACGTCTGACAATGGATTCATAGATATGCTCAAACGGACGAAAAACGGCGTTGATAACATCCTGTTTGGTATTATAATAGTTTTGAGACATGACCTGATCATACACCGTTTCCGACAGATCTGTACAGGATGGCAAACTAATGACTGTACCTGCCATTATCCCTAATCCAATGATATATTTTGTTATTTTCATAATCGTCTTTTATTAGAAACTTACTTGTAATCCTAAAATAAACTGAAAAGCAGACGGATAATAGTTATATCCTCCTCCGAAAGTACCCGGTGTCAGTCCGTTCACTTCGTAGGTAGAAGGATCTACACCGGTAAACTTCGTAAACGTATAAAGATTGTTGGCCGTACCGAACAAACGTATCTTTTCAATATATTTCTTATTCAGGTTCATGGTATATCCTAAAGTGACGTTGTCTATCTTCAGATAATCACCCGGTTCAATGAAGTAGTCGGTAATCACATTCTTACCTGTCGTGATATGTGCATTCTTCGAATAAGCGGTCGTCAACTGGTTGGTAGTCATGCTCTGCAATCCGAAATAGAAATCATGCACGTTGAATATGTCAAACCCGGCAGCACCACGGAGGGCAACAGACAAATCAAAGTTCTTATAAGTGAAGTTATGCGTCATAGAGCCGGTGAATTTCGGCAAACCGTTTCCGGTCACAGACTTATCCTCTTCCGTACCTTGGGCTACAGGAATCACATTCCCCTTTTTATCATAAATCAGCCAGTCACCTTTTTTATCCACTCCTGCATAACGATATGTAAAGTAGTTACCAATACGTTCCCCCTCTTCAATCCGCTGCAAATATCCCGGATTATTCGGATTCGCCATGCTACAGGTAGAGTAATATTTTTGTCCTTTATATATATCGTTGGAAAAACTGACAAACTTATTGTTATTAGTAGCCCCCACTAATGTGAAACTATAAGTGAAATCCTTTGTCCGGACAGCATTTACTGTAACATCAAGTTCGAAACCGGTATTACGCAATGTACCTACATTGGTATAGATGGTGGAGAACAAGTTAGGTGGTACCGGTACAGAATAATCTCCGAGCAAATCACTTTGTTTACGATGGAAATAGTTAAATGAACCGGTCACTTTGTGTGAGAAGAGTGAGAAGTCCAAACCCACATTCTGATTATGTCCTTTCTCCCAGCGCAATTCCGAGTTCGTATTTTTGCTCGGTCCCCATACATGAAAACGGTTACCATTGTATTGATACCAACCGAAAGCCCGGTAAGTAGCCAGAGAATTATAATTTCCTATTTCCTGATTACCTGTCACCCCATAGTCATAACGTACTTTCAAGTCATCAATCCATGAAAGTCCTTTCATAAACTTCTCATCCGAGATACGCCAACCGACAGATACAGCCGGGAAATTGCCCCATTTATGATTCTCGCCAAAGCGGGAAGACCCTTCGTGGCGTAAAGAAAAAGTAAACAGGTAGCGCTCTTTCCAATCATAATTAACACGTCCGAAGAAGCTGATTAACTTATGGTCATTCTTATAGGAGCCCATCATTGTTTTTCCATCTTTTGCCGCTTCCAGCCCGGAACCCAGATTATTATACGTCAATCCATCCGAAGAGAAATTCCAGTTTTCAGCAGACATTCCGGAATTTACACCATAATTATAGCTATACCCCACCATTGCACGGATCTGATGATTCTTGATACGTGTAGAGAAATTTGTTACCCATTCCAGATTGTTAGTCGTACTTTTGTCGAAGTCACGGCTGGCTTTTCCGGTGACACCATCATTTACGTTAGAACCATAAGTAGACGGTGTAAACCATCCGTTAAATTTATCAACTTGATATTGAGAAATAGTGACCTGCGACTTCAATACCATGTCCGGATTCTTCGGATTAAACAGAGGCAGCAGATTAACGGCAGCCGTAGCATTCCATTCCAGCAACTTAATTTCCGTACCATTCTCTTCTTCATTCAATTGCTCTACGATATTAGAACCTTCCGTTCCACTGGGAAAACGATAGTACCCATTAGCCGATTCCGAATCATAAATAGGCATTGTCGGATTGTTTTTAATAGCATTGCTATATACATTGGCTGATTTGTTCCGGTCGATAACACGAGGAGTTATATTAGCAGAAAACGTGAATAGCCCGTCTTTGGTTGTATGGTTAATATTGGCACGTGCTCCATATTCACGACGGTCGGAACGCAAATCAATACCACGGGCATTACGATAGTCGGCGGTCACCCGATAGTTGGTTCTCGCATTACCGCCGGAAAATGTCAATGTATGCATGTGAGTCACCCCCAATTGAGTAACGGCATCAAACCAGTCTGAATCAGCTCCCATATCGGAAAGCGGATTAGACACTGTGCGATAAGCACGGTATTCTTCCGCATTCATGATGTCGAGTTCTTTTTTAGCTTTATTAAAAGTAACGGAAGTACTATAGGTTGTATGAACCTGTCCATCTTTGGTCCCTTTCTTTAGATTAATCAGGATAACCCCGTTACTACCCCGCGTACCATAGATCGCAGAAGCAGCACCGTCTTTCAATACATCAATCGATTCAATATCGGCAGGGTTAATATTCGTCATATCACCTCCCGGCACTCCGTCTACCACAATTAACGGTCCTAAACCTGCATTACGGGAAGAGACACCACGAATCTGAATACTTCCTTGATTGTTCGGATCGGCCAGAGCTGTGTTAGAAACCGAAACGCTGGAAACTTTCCCCTGCAAAAGCATGGAGGCATCGAGGCTGGATATCTGATTCAGATCTTTCGCACCTATATGCGAAATAGCCGAAGTCATTTCTTTCCGTTTCATCGTACCGTAACCCACCACTACCACTTCATTCAAAGCGGTCGATTCTTCTTTCAATACGATCTTCAATAACTGGCCGTTTTTAACAGCCACTTCTTGTGTTTCATAACCGATATAAGACACTTTCAGGTGTCCATTCTTAGGTACGTTCACCAGAAATTTACCGTCTATATCTGTAATAGTACCCTGCTTCGATTCTACGACTACTACGGAAGCGCCAATAACTGGTTCGCCCTTTTCGTCCGTCACCGTACCTGACACCTTACTTTCCTGCTGAACTTCCAAAGAAGCTCCCTTTACCTGTATACCGGAAAACAGTATCAGCAGTATACCTAACAGACAGGTACACGTTTTGAAATGAATATTCTTCATAAATAAATGATTTTATGTTAGATGATAAAGTTAACGCAATCCTCTTGCTTGTAAAGCGGAGATTAATACTTCCGGTGCATCTGTCTGTATCATACGTACTTCAGGATAAATCTGAAGAAGCTCATCCAGATAAGTCGTATTTATATCATATTCAGGTATCAATCCGGATAATACATGAAGCATATTGACTGTAGGAATCATTCCCTCACTGACGGCAGTTCCTATAGGAGTACTTTGCCCGTCGGGAGCATAAGAATATTGCACGAAGTAATTGCCCGGAAGCCCAACCAGAGGTTTGTAAGCGCTTTGTGCCCATGTGTACACGTGTGCCTTTTTAGAAATAGACAACACTTCTTCTGCTTTCTGGCTACTGTTACAATAGAAAAAGACTTGTTCCATCATATCCAGTTCCTTGACAACATTCATCACTTCTTGGGTAGAGGCTGTACGTGGAGAATAATCCAGATTGAAATATATTTTTCCACGCCCTGCTTTCAGAAACTCTTCCAATGTGGGCATCTTCTCATCGGTCACCCTTCCATTCCGGTCCAACAGATTATATTGCTGAATTTCAGCATAAGTCATTTTCGTAATATCCCCTGTGCCGTTAGTCGTAGCATTGATTGTCTGGTCATGGCACACCATAACTACTCCATCGCTTGTGAGATGAGTGTCACATTCAATCACATCCGCTCCTGCATTGATGGCAGCTTCTACAGCAGATACCGAATTTTCGGGAATAGTCTTGTCTGTTGTATGAGAGCGATGCGTCATAGCCCATACCATTTTGTTATCTGCATCCCTGAATTGCTTCATGGCTTCTGTCAGCGCCAATAGGTCGTAAATACGGATCCTTTTCTGTACTACGCGCTCACCCGCTGTCACTAACATCGTGTAGTCACCACTTTGTGTATAAGCATGAGTGATAGGCGTAGCAGCTTTCCCTTCCTTGACCGTTCCGTCACCAAAGTCGACAGTAATGTCAGTATTACTATCGATATTGTTAAACACCACTTCCACTACCTCTTTCAGCATAGCACGGGTGCTCGTTTGCAGATAAGGATTCTTTTTTACGGGATCATCATCTGAACATGCCATAAAACTAATTCCGCATAAAACAATTAAACTGTATGCATATTTTATAGCCAGTAATTTTAAAATTCTTCTCTTTATAAGAAGAAAGGACAATAGATTTTCATTTCTCATTGCGCGTTTTACATTAGTTGATTTATTTAATAGATTACGTTGCAAACATAAGTAATACGCACTAAAAAAAAGGAAAAAAAACATTCAATAAAAGATGAGAATTTTTCTTTTCGTGAAAAAGAAGACCATTTGAATAAGAAAAGAAAGAAACGGGCTCTTTTTGAATAAAACGGGCGTATTGCAAAAAGTACGCCCCCTATTTTCATTTGCGTTCAGGAGTGCCTGACGGTTTGCGAAGCGGGAATCCTTCTTTCTGCGGAATTCCTAAAACAGGGATTCCTTCCTTATCCCACTCTATTTTCTGCATACGCGGCGTCCGGCTATCCAAAACAAGCATATCATACAAACTCTTGCGGGCGTGATAAAGCATATACCATTCCTTACCGTCAGGTGAAGGAATAAAACAGATACTACCGGGTCCATATACATGATTTTCCGGTGCTTGCTTAAACACAGGCTCCGGTGCCTTTTTCCAAGAAGCCGGATTCAGCAGATCGCTGTCAGTATCGGCAGTCAGCAGTCCTACACAGTAGTAAGGAGTCCAATTACCACTTGCCGAATAATAAATCAATAACTTATCTTTCTTCAAAGAATAGAAGAATTGCGGTGCTTCATTGACACGAATCGGATAGGCAGTTTTATTACCATCTATACTGATCCACTGACATTCCCATTCATATTCTGGTTCGGAAATCAAAATACGGTCAGAAGCCAGTGTCCATGGGTTCTCCATTTCGGCAATATAAATACATTGATTTTCCTGATAAACTCTACGTTTCTGCCATCCACACCAGATTAAATAACGCTTTCCTCCATGTTCAAAAGTACTGGCATGAATTGCCCAATTATTATCTTCATCAGTTGATATTCTTCCCTTCATGACAAATTCCCCTTTCATCGGGTCAGCAGACTCATTCTCAAGCACATAAATCTGACGATTATCAATATTTCCATCATCCGCACAACAATAAATATACCATTTATTATTAATGTAATGTATTTCAGGTCCCCAAAGATGAAATGCGTTTGACGAATTTTGAGGTACCCACACATCTTTCTGGGATGCTTCCGCCAACCGGGTTATATCATCTGTTGCCCATAAAGTGATGCGGTCGCTCATACTTTGGGTATAATAATATATTCCGTTATGGAATACCGCCCATGGGTCTCCTCCTCTTGACAAAAGCGGATTCGTATAAACAGGTACGGAATCGAGGTCTACCCGCTCATGTGTTTTTTTATTCTGACCGGATGAGCAACCCACTAAAAGAATAAGGAGAAAATACAATAAAATTCGCATAGTAATACTTATAATATATATAAATAATAGCCTGTTAAATGACCAATTAAGAAATTCAAGACAGATACAACGAAAATGGGACGGCAATATATAACAAAAGTGTTGAACCTGCAAACAAAGAAAGTGAAAAAACAAATCAAAACAGCCCTTTACAAGCAGCAATATATGAAATAATTATTTTTCCGGCAATTTGGTTGATTCTCGCTATTTATTGGCAAATAATCAACCTTTATTTCATTGATTTTTCATCATTTTTGCGGCATAACTTTAATATTTATAGACATGAATTCCAAAATAGTATTCTTTTTCATGATTATGTGTTGCTATTCAGTAACCTTATTTGCTCAAACAAATACGGGCAAAAAACAAACAAGTACTAATCCGGTTTTTGACGGTTGGTATGCAGATCCCGAAGGAGTCGTTTTCGGTGATAAATACTGGATTTATCCGACTTATTCAGCTCCTTTCGAACAACAATTGTACATGGATGCCTTTTCTTCCCCGGATTTGGTACACTGGAGAAAACATCCGAAGGTCCTTTCTGTCGAAAATATCAGCTGGTTAAGGAATGCTTTATGGGCACCTGCCGTGATAGAAGCAAATGGGAAATATTATTTCTATTTTGGAGCAAACAATATATATCATGAGAGTGAAGTGGGAGGTATAGGTGTGGCTGTAGCCGATCGTCCGGAAGGTCCTTTCAAGGATGCGCTCGGAAAGCCGCTGATTGGCAAGATCGTGAACGGAGCGCAACCTATTGACCAGTTTGTTTTCAAGGACGATGACGGTCAGTATTATATGTATTACGGCGGTTGGGGACATTGCAATATGGTGAAGATGGGACCTGATCTAATCAGTATCGTACCTTTTGAAGACGGAACGACTTATAAAGAAGTGACTCCGGAAAATTATATAGAAGGACCTTTTATGCTTAAACACAATGGCAAATATTATTTCATGTGGTCAGAAGGTGACTGGACAGGGCCCGATTATTGTGTAGCGTATGCCATTGCAGATTCGCCTTTTGGTCCGTTCAAAAGAGTCGGAAAGATTCTGGAGCAGAACAGTAAAATAGCTAATGGTGCCGGACATCATTCCATTATCAAAGGTCCGGGAAAGGATGAATGGTATATTGTCTATCATCGCCGCCCTTTGGGTGAAACCGATGGGAACTACCGCATTACTTGCATTGACCGAATGTATTTTAATAAAAACGGTACTATCAAACCTGTAAAAATGACCTCCGGCGGAATAAAAGCCAGACCATTGCGCTAACCAGTTATTTATTATAGCGATGAAACTTAAAATAATATCCATGAAGAAATTCTTGTTGGTTTTAGCTTTATTGTTTCCATTGGCATCCTTTTCCCAGTCTCCGGTCGATAAGTCTTTTCCTCCGGAAGAGTTGTTTGCTTTGGGTTCTTATTATTACCCCGAGCAATGGGATTCCTCCCAATGGGAACGTGATCTGAAAAGAATGGCGGAGATAGGAATCAAGTTCACCTATTTTGCAGAGTTCGCCTGGGCCATGATGGAGCCGGAAGAAGGAAAGTATGATTTTGAGTGGCTGGACCGTGCCGTCTCTCCGGTGACCGGACATAATCATTGATCGGCAGTGCACGCCTCGAACCTGCAGGAGTAGTGGTATGGAAAGAAAAATCAGACAACAAATATAAATAACCCAATAACAAGAAAAATGAAGATAAGAAATCTTATATCTTGCGCCCTTTTCGGGCTTATTCTTTTTGCCTGCTCACCTTCTGGGGAAGGAGAAGATAGGGAAATGGACCGTTTTATTACCGACTTAATGGACCGGATGACTCTCCGTGAGAAACTCGGACAACTGAACCTGCCTTCGGGCGGTGATCTCGTGACAGGTTCGGTGATGAACGGTGAACTTAGCGATATGATTCGCAAACAGGAAATAGGCGGCTTCTTCAATGTCAAGGGCATTCAGAAAATCAATGTCCTACAGCACCTTGCGGTAGAAGAAAGCCGATTGAAAATACCTCTACTTGTAGGTGCAGACGTTATCCACGGCTACGAAACTATTTTCCCGATCCCATTGGCACTTTCCTGTAGTTGGGATACGCTGGCCGTCGAACGTATGGCACGTATCTCCGCTATTGAGGCCAGCGCAGACGGTATTAACTGGACATTCAGCCCGATGGTCGATATTTGTCGTGACGCCCGTTGGGGACGTATCGCAGAAGGAAGTGGAGAAGATCCTTACCTGGGTTCTTTAATGGCAAAAGCGTATGTGCGTGGTTATCAGGGAAACAATATGCAAGGCAACGATGAGATTCTTGCCTGTGTGAAACATTTCGCACTTTATGGGGCGTCCGAATCGGGACGTGATTACAATACAGTGGATATGAGCCGACTACGTATGTATAACGAATATCTGGCTCCTTATAAAGCTGCCGTTGACGCCGGTGCAGGCAGTGTCATGAGCTCTTTTAATATCGTTGACGGTATTCCCGCCACAGCCAACAAATGGTTACTGACCGACCTGCTCCGGAATGAATGGGGCTTCGGAGGACTATTGGTAACAGATTACAATTCGATAGCCGAAATGTCCTCCCATGGTGTCGCCCCTCTGAAGGAAGCCTCCATTCGCGCTTTACAGGCAGGAACGGATATGGATATGGTTTCATGCGGGTTTCTCAATACATTGGAGGAATCCCTGAAAGAAAAGAAGATAACGGAAAAGCAGATTAATACGGCTTGTCGCCGTGTATTGGAAACCAAATATAAACTGGGACTGTTCTCCAATCCGTATAAATATTGCGATGCCCTGCGTGCCAAAGAAAAACTTTATACGCCTGAACACCGTTCTGCAGCACGTGCGATTGCGGCTGAAACATTTGTTCTATTAAAGAATGACAACAAGCTGCTTCCACTTGAGCAAAAAGGCAGGATTGCCCTGATCGGTCCGATGGCGGACGCACGTAATAATATGTGCGGTATGTGGAGCATGACATGTACACCGTCCCGCCACAGAACATTGTTGGAAGGAATCCGTGCGGCAGCGGGTGACAAGGCTGAAATTCTATATGCAAAAGGCAGCAACATATATTATGATACGGAAACAGAAAAAGCTGCTACGGGTATTCGCCCGCTGGAACGTAGAGATAACCGACAACTGTTGGACGAGGCTTTACGCGTGGCTTCCCGTTCAGACGTCATTGTTGCCGCTTTGGGTGAATGTGCGGAAATGAGCGGTGAATCGGCTTCACGCACCGGCCTCGAGATACCCGATACACAACAAGATTTATTGAAGGCTTTAGTGAAAACGGGCAAACCTGTCGTACTTCTTCTGTTCACAGGACGTCCTCTGGTCTTGAATTGGGAGGATGCGAATGTTCATTCCATATTGAATGTCTGGTTTGGCGGTAGCGAAACAGGAGACGCGGTTGCCGATGTATTGTTTGGCAAAGTCACTCCAAGCGGCAAACTGACAACTACCTTCCCACGTTCAGTGGGACAGCTGCCGCTATTCTACAATCATTTGAATACAGGTCGTCCTGATCCCGACAATCATGTGTTCAACCGTTATGCCGGCAATTATCTGGATGAGAGTAATGAACCTCTGTATCCGTTTGGATATGGTTTGAGTTATACGGACTTTGTTTATGGTGGATTGCAAATTAGCTCGGAAACCTTGCCTAAGAATGGTGAGTTGACTGTATCTGTCACTGTAACCAACAAAGGAAACTATGATGGTTATGAAACGGTACAACTGTACCTTCGTGATATTTACGCGGAGGTCGCCCGTCCAATGAAAGAGTTGAAAGGTTTTGAACGCATTTTCCTGAAAAGCGGGGAAAGTCGTGATGTTAAGTTTGTTATTACGAAAGATGACTTGAAATTCTATAATTCCGAATTACACTATGTTTACGAACCCGGAGAATTTGATGTTATGGTAGGGCCGAACTCCCGTGATGTACAAACTAAAAGTTTCCAAGCAGAATAAAGTAACACCTGATAAAAGTTGTATTGTAGGGAGTACTTATTATAATCGCACGAGCTTGCACTCATGACATAGTACAAGCCGAAGATATTGTTGCCGACACTATGATTTTGTTATGAGGAAAGTTCTGCAACTCGGAAGAAATCAGCGCGACGTTACCTTTAAATGAAATCAAGGTGTACCTTCTACTTTAATGAACAGATTAAATTATTCACTATTTAAAATAAAAAAAAATATGCATTATTTAAGAACACTGACTTATTTATGGAGTTTACTTACTCTTCTTTTAATGGTTGCTATCACAACAATCTGCTCCTGTGTCTCTACACCCCAAAGAAGCGGACAGTTGAAAGAACAAGATGAATATGATGTGGCAGCTTATATTTGGCCGTCGTGTCACAATGATCCGATGGGACGCGACACACTGTGGAGTGAAGGTACAGGCGAATGGGAAATTATCAAAAAAGGTAATCCCCGTTTCGAAGGACACTATCAGCCAAAGGTTCCTTTGTGGGGATACGAAATGGACGATGACACGCAGGTGATGGAGAAATGGATTGACGTGGCAACCGCTCACGGCATCAATACGTTTATCTTCGATTGGTACTGGTTCAACGGACAGCCTTTTTTAGAAAGCACCGTAAACAATGGATTTCTGAAAGCCAAGAATAATAAAAAAATGAAGTTTTACCTGATGTGGGCCAACCATAACGTGGCACACAACTATTGGAATGTACACCGTTACAAGGACAACAACTCGCGTCTGTGGACCGGTGTGGTAGACTGGGCCAACTTTAAAATCATTGTAGAACGAGTGATACGCCAATACTTTCACAAGCCCAACTATTACAAGATAGACAATTGTCCGGTATTTTCCATATTTGGTTTTCATGAACTGTTGGAAAGTTTCGGTAATGCAGACGGTGTGAAGAAGGCTATGGATTATTTCCGTAGCGAAGTGAAAAAGGCAGGATTCCCTGATTTGCACTTGCAACTCATCGGTGACGGGTCTCCCACCGACAAGTTTATAGAACTTGTTGTAAAGGCAGAAGTAAACAGTGTGACAAAATACAATTGGGGATGGCCATACGAAGAAGATTATCTGGCATGGGGTACAAAAGCCATGCAACGTCGCGATCAATGGACAGCGAAACTGGATTCATTGGGTGTGCCATTCTTCCCAAATGCATCAATAGGATGGGATGACACCCCGCGTTTCCCGAATAAAACAGCCAAAGAAGTGGTTCATTACAATGACTCGCCAGAAAGTTTTGCTGCTTTCTTGCAGAAGACGAAAGAATATGTAGACCAACGCCCCGACCGCCCCAAACTGATTACAATCAACTCGTGGAATGAATGGGTGGAAGGAAGTTATCTCTTGCCCGATATGAAGCATGGTTATGGTTACTTGAATGCCGTAAAACGGGTAATAAATGGTGAATATGATTACAAGCCCTAAAAATGCGAATTACTAAATAATGGAAAAATTGATGCTGTATAAAAAATGTCAGATAATAGTACTCATTCCTATTTTTCTATTCCATGTTGTCACATCATCTGCTCAACAACGTGATAGCCATGTACGGGAGTATCTTTCTCCGATACGCATTGTTTGGCAACAGGAGAGTCAACTAATACAAGGAGCAGAATATTTACTCCGATCAGGGCATGGACAAGCAAATCTTGTGAATAATGAACTCTGTAAACTTTCGAGTACCGGGCAGCAACATCCTGCTATTCTTTTCGATTTCGGAAAGGAATTGCAAGGCGGCTTACAAATTGTCACCGGTATGCCAGCCTCACATGCTCCTGTTACTATTCGTGTTCGCTTAGGAGAGTCGGTAAGCGAAGCTATGTGTGACATAGACGAAGTGAATGGAGCGACAAACGATCATGCTATGCGTGATTTTGTTATTAGTGTACCTTGGCTTGGGGTCTTGGAAGTCGGGAATTCCGGTTTCCGGTTTGCCCGGATTGACCTTTTGGACGATTCTGCAGAATTGCACCTCAAAGAGATACGGGCTATTTCTATTTTTCAAGATATCCCTTACAAAGGTTCGTTCCGATGTAATGACGAACGCTTGAATCAGATATGGCAAACTGGAGCTTATACGGTGCATTTGAATATGCAAGATTATATCTGGGATGGGATAAAACGTGACCGCTTGGTTTGGATTAGAGACTTGCATCCCGAAGTGATGACAGTCAATACGGTTTTTGGGTATAATGAAGTGATCCCCAAAAGCCTCGACTTGATCCGTGACTCTACACCACTTCCCCAATGGATGACAATGTGTACGTATTCTCTTTGGTGGATATTGATTCAGAGAGACTGGTATCTTTATCAAGGCAACTTGGATTATTTGAAAGAACAAAAAGGCCATCTATGTGACTTGTTGCAACTTATAATGACGAGAATTGGAGAAGACGGACTTGAAAAATTCAATGATAATGAAGGTCGCTTTCTTGATTGGCCTTCATGTGAGAATCCACTTTATACAAAAAGTTTCCATTAGTAAACATAGAAAACACGTAATTTGCTATTATGATAATTATTAACAAAAGGAATCTGTTTTTCCTAATTTCCGTCTGGCTGTTGTCTACACTTCTGTCGGCACAAAATGTCACCATATCCACTCCCCATACACAGTTGCTTCTCTCGGTACCAAACGGCGGTACACCGGAACAACTGTATTACGGCTCACGCACCTCCGATGCGGATATCCGAAGCATTTGTGAAACAGCACGCAGAAGAAATGCTTATCCCGTCTATGGAATGGGGTATCCATGCGAAACGGCATTGTCTGTCCGCCATGCCGACGGCAACCTGACACTTCAAATGGCAGTCATAGGCGTAAAAGAAACACGCCTTACAAAAGAAAATGCCACTTTGACGGTGATAGAACTGAAAGACAAAGTGTATCCTTTCTTCGTCAACATCTGCTACAAAGCATGGCAGGATGCAGATGTCATCGAGACATGGACTGAAATCCGTCACGAAGAGAAGAAGCCTGTCCAACTTCAGCAGTTTGCTTCTGCCTACTTGCCTGTCCGCCGCGGCAATGTCTGGCTGTCACATCTTTCCGGTGCCTGGGCAAACGAAGGACAACTCTGCCAGGAAGCGTTGCAACCGGGTATGAAAGTCATCAAAAACACGGACGGGGTACGCAACTCCCAATCGGCACATGCAGAAGTGATGTTCTCGCTCGACGGCAAACCGCAGGAGAACACGGGACGCGTCATCGGCGCAGCGCTTTGCTACAGCGGCAACTACAAACTGCGTATTGACACGCAAGAAGACGACTGGCACCATTTCCTCGCCGGCATCAACGAAGAAAACTCCTGGTACAACCTGAAAAAAGAAGAAGTGTTCCGCACCCCCGCATTGGCACTAACCTACAGCGATGAAGGGATGAGCGGATGCAGCCGGAAATTCCACCAATGGGCACGCCTGCATAAACTCGCCAACGGGAACACTCCCCGCAAAATTCTGCTGAACAGTTGGGAAGGCGTCTATTTCGACATCAACGAACAGGGCATGGACCAGATGATGGGTGATATCGCTGCCATGGGAGGCGAACTGTTTGTAATGGACGACGGTTGGTTCGGCGACAAATATCCGCGCAAAAACGACTCTTATGCCTTAGGCGACTGGACCGTAGACAAGACCAAACTCCCCGGCGGACTGCAATCATTACTTGACAACGCCCGGAAACACGGCATACGGTTCGGCATCTGGCTGGAACCGGAAATGGCTAATACCAAAAGCGAACTGTACGAAAAGCACCCCGAATGGATTATCAAGGCACCCGAACGGGAAGTGGTATGCGCCCGCGGCGGCACACAAGTCGTGCTCGACCTCTCCAACCCGCAAGTGCAGGATTTTATCGTACAGACGGTGGACGAACTGATGAATTCCTATCCCGACATTGATTATATCAAGTGGGACGCCAATATGTCCATCATCACCCAAGGTTCGCAATACCTGACCAAAGACAATCAAAGCCACCTGAACATCGAATACCACCGGGGTTTTGAGAACGTGTGCCGACGCATTCGCGCCAGCTATCCGCAACTGACGATACAAGCTTGCGCCAGCGGCGGCGGACGTGTCAACTACGGTGTACTGCCCTACTTCGACGAATTCTGGACAAGCGACAATACGGATGCACTTCAGCGTATCTACATCCAATGGGGCACTTCCTATTTCTTCCCCGCCATCGGCATGGGGGCGCATATCAGCGCAAGCCCCAACCATCAGACATCGCGTTCCGTTCCGTTGAAGTTCCGTATTGATGTAGCGATGAGCGGACGATTAGGTATGGAAATACAGCCCAAGAATATGACGGAAGAGGAAAAGGCATTGTGCAGAAACGCTATTGCCGAATACAAGACGATACGTCCCGTCGTACAGTTCGGAGATATTTACCGTTTACTTTCTCCGTATGACAAACAGGGCGCAGCTTCGCTGATGTATGTATCGCCAGAAAAGGACAAAGCCGTATTCTACTGGTGGAAAACGGAACATTTCTGCAACCGGCACTTGCCACGGGTGAAGATGGCAGGACTTGCTCCAGACAAATATTATAAGGTGCATGAGCTGAACCGCATCGACACTGAACCTTTGAAATTTGAAGGTAAAAGTTTCAGCGGTGCATATCTGAATGACAACGGACTGGAAATTCCCTCTACCCACAGAGTGGAACCTTCGAAACAAAACGAATATGCCAGCCGCGTGCTTTATCTGGAAGAAGTAACTCCCTCATTTTCCGACAACCGGATAGAACAACGCCCTCCGTTACGTGTTCTTTGCTTAGGCAACTCTATCACCCGCCACGAATATAAAGCGGACATCGAATGGTTCTCCGAATGGGGCATGGCAGCATCCAAAGAAGAAAACGACTATTGCCATCAATTGGAGAAGATGCTCTCGCAAAACCGTCCCGGCACAGTGGTTACCCCGCTGAACATCGCTTATTGGGAACGTAACCTGAATTGCAATATCGACTCGCTGATTGGCACTCATGTTACGGACAAGGATGTGATTGTTATCCGCTTGGGAGAAAACGTACAAGATAAGGAAGCATTCAAATCAGGTATCCTCCGATTGGTGGAATATTGCAAGCGGAAAGCAGACAAAGTAGTCATCACCGGTTGTTTCTGGAAGGATGAGGAAAAAGAACGTGCCATCATCAACGCTGCGCATATGCATGGACTCACTTTCATTCCGATTGACTGGATAGACCGCTTGTATGATTCACGTCCGAAAGTCGGAGACACTCTTTATGACATACACGGAAAGCCATATACTGTAACCAAGGATTTCATCATCGCACATCCCGACGACGAAGGCATGAAGAAGATAGCGGAAGCAATATATAGGGTTCTCTAATGCCCCCGGTGCTTCATTCTTCCATTATTTACAACTGTATAGTTTCCAATTAATGAGAAACTACAGTTGTATGAATAAAGAATTTCAGTTTAAACCCAAAATGGAGAGAACGCCTTGGCTTACCTCCAGAAGAGTCATGGAAAAACGTTCTGGAAAAACTCGCTCCTCTCCCCATGGAAAAAGGAGTATATGTGACTTATGAAGGAATACCTGAAATGTGGAAAAAATAGTCAGTTGCCCGTCATTGATAAACCTCACATCAATGGCGGGTTTCCTTTCAAAGAAACAGTATGCAGCGATAGCCGACAAGGAATTTGCAATAAAAAAGGAGAAAAGACTTACCAAGTCTTAGAATTCCTTTTACCAATATTCTTGAGGAGAAACAAAGATATGGAACTTTAGACAAATAAACTACACCATCAAAGAGTATAAAACACCAGTGCGACAAACAAATTTCTATTGTTTATCGCACTGATATTTAACTATTTAGCTTATCTGTGGATGTTAGTACTCCTCCTCGTTGAAGAAGAAATCCTCCTTACTAGGATAATCCGGCCAAATATCTTCGATACTCTCATAGATTTCGCCCTCATCTTCCATCTCTTGGAGGTTCTCAATAACTTCAAGAGGAGCACCCGAACGCATGGCATAATCAATCAATTCATCCTTGGTTGCCGGCCAGGGAGCATCTTCAAGTTTTGATGCTAATTCCAATGTCCAATACATAATCTTGAGTATTTAAAATGAATACTAAATTTGTCTCGTTTTCTATTTTTCGGCAAAAGTATAATAAAATCTATCATTTCCAACTATTATCCCAAAATATTTCATTATTTTGTTCATCAAAATTAATTTTTCGGGATAATACAAACAAATAATCTGATAATCTGTTGACAAAAGCTAATACTTCGGGAGAAATTGTACAAGTTTCGGACAAAGCCAGAATGCGTCTTTCAGCTCTCCGGCAAATCGTGCGGCAAACATGGCAAACGGCTGCTCCACGACTTCCGCCGGGAATGATGAAAGCACAAAGTTCGGGTAATTGCTCGTCCAGCTTATCAATCTCCCGCTCGATACTTTCCACATGTTCGGGGGTAATGATACTGGCGGGTTTCAGTTGCATTTTCTCCTGGTCGGTGGCCAGGTGTGAACCGATGGCGAATAACTTATGTTGAATACTCAAGATAAAATCCCGGTCGGACTCCTCCTGCAGATAAGTGTGCAGCCATCCCAGGTGAGAATTTAATTCATCCACCGTTCCGTAAGCTTCCAGGCGGATATGAGTCTTTGGAACGCGACTTCCGCCGACAAGACTGGTAGTTCCTTTGTCTCCGGTCTTTGTATATACAAGGCTCTTTTTCATAACTTTCTTTTTTACTATTATAGATGGTAAACGTACAAAGGTTCTTAGAAGTTGATGATATACTGCTGTTTTATCTTCGTTTTATCAAAAAATAGCAAACCGACATCATACAGGTCGAAAGTTATTCCGACCCTTTCGTCAGCCTGCCACTTTTTCCAAAGCACTTTCATCTCTTTGGAATAGCAGATACCATGGACTACAAATACACTTTTAAGGGTAGTACGGTGTACGCAAACCCGAAATACTTCTTCCAATAAGTCCGGATTTTGGTAATCGTTCAGATACAAAAAGTCGACTGAAGTGTCTGCATCCAGAAACAGTTCCGACAAGTCGGAAGCAAAGAGATAGGAAGCCGATGGTTTAGCGGACTGTAAGTAGAGGGTTGTGGAGGAAGGACGCCCAACTTCTATAATCGTATCAGGCTGTACTCTGTTCACCAACCGGAACAGGAAACGGTTTACCTTTTGAGAACCTTTAGTCCACCCACGCTCTCTTATCATCTTTTTCTGTTCTTTTTTCAAAGAAGAATAGGCATAGTAAGGCATCTTCTCATAAATCACATCGGTAATCAGACTAAAAGCAAAAGGGGAATGTACGCCATATCCGCAACGATAACGAAAGCGGGAAAGCCAGATAAAAGGTCTTTTTATACAGAGTAGAAGATTCATAAAACAATCATTCGTATTTTTATTCTCCCGACAAAGATATATTTTTTTATTGAAAAAGGGTCGGTTCCCATAAAGAACCGACCCTCATACTCATTTATTCCAAGTTACTACTGTAGTCTGAATGATACCGGTACAGTAAATTTCACTCGAACTTTCTTACCATTTTGCATTCCGGGAGTCCATTTCGGCATAGAACTTATCACGCGGATAGCTTCTTTATCCAAATAAGGATCAACCCCTCGCACAACTTCAGGATTGGAAATCGTTCCGTCTTTGTCTACAACAAACTGAACAATGACTTTTCCTTGCGAACCAGTTTCCTGCGAAATCGTCGGATATTTGATATTACTACTTAAATATTTCATTAAAGCAGCTGTACCTCCAATAAACTCCGGCATGACTTCAACACTTACGTGAATAACGTCTTCAACTACCGTTTCTGTTTCTACCACTGGGGGTATCCAAATAACGTTTTGAACTGCATTCATATCCTCTGACACTGTAGAAACGTTATCCGTCACCTCCGTATTGTTTTCCACTATTTCGAACAATTCTGTTACCTTAGTTTCGGGAGGAGGAGGCGGTTCCAGTTTCTCTTCAGGGAATGTGATTGGAACTAGCTCTGTTACAAAGATGGATTCATCATCTGGTGATAGTGCTGCAACTCTGACATCATGTTGTGTCCATTCGAACGAAACGAACATGAAGGCTAGCGCAACAACCAAACCCATCAACAACCAAGAACCCCGTTGATTCTCAATTGCAGCCTTTTTTGATTTCTTGGCTTCCATAAAAAATGTGTTTAAGTAATTAATAATAGAAAATATATAGTATATATACTACTTTTCGTTTTTCCTCTTAAGCATTACTTAAAGTGCTCTCTCGCTGCTATAAATATAATCGTTTTATGGATAGGTTGTTACAACGTCTCTTGTTTATTTTATTCTTTTCTCTTCTTTTGGATAAAATTTATGAATAATTCGGCTCCAGTGAGTTTAGTATGAGTAAACGTTTCTATACCACTATTTTTCATATCTCAATATTGAACATAAATTGTACTAAGAACAGTATGACCGGACGCCTGCAATGAATCTCCAGAATAGGTCAGATGCATAGAGATTCCGTTATAATCAATTTTCACCGGATAAGACACCTGCTGCCGGTCTATTGGAATGAGTACATCGAGTATACCTTCATCGTTCGTTTTGACTTTCAGAAAGCCAAAGTCGAATGTTACACCTATGAGTTGCTTTTCCGTTTCATTATCTACAATACAGTATCGAATATGCCCAAACGTTTCAGGATTCCGTTGAATAGGCAATGCTATCTTTGAAGTAATAGATACGATTGTGTCCAACACATAGCAACCATAAGCCTTTGCAACAATTCTCATATTCTGTCCTTTATACTTTCCCGGAATGTTGGGAAACAAAACAGCATTATCCAAATCTTTTAGAACCACTGTGCGTAGATCATTTTCACCTAGAAACAGATACAGACTGTCTGTTTCATCGGCACTAAGTGGGAGAGCCTTGAAAGGTGTTTGTGATAATTGCACTGCTAAATCGAAAGGACGTGAATGAATTGCGTTCACTGCCAGTCCGATGATAATGGAAAGGACAACAATCATCAAAGCGACCAGCTTAACGAGAAAATGCTTTCGACGGTTCCATAATACGCCAAAGTCCACATCAAGCATTCTTGCCACAAGACGGATAAATGCTTGATGGAAACGTATCGCATGGAATCTTGAATTTTCCGCCTGCACATCAATCCCCAAAAGTTCCAATCCACCTAACGTCAGTTGAGCATGAAAACATTCCCGATCTTTGGAATGAGGAATACCGTCAATGATAAAAGGTATAATCTCTCTTTCGCGTCCCTTCGAGCGGAAGTAGGCAATCTCCTCCCCTACATATTTCGATTGTGCCGAATTCGGCGAACAAATGACAATCAGATATTTCGATTCGTCCAATTTATGATGCAGTTCGTCACTAAGTACACCACTCGTCAGTTCATCAGCATCACGAAAGACTTTAAACCGTTTAGGTGCCTCCGGCTTCATTTTCTGAATCATTGTCGGCAAATTGTACGATTCTAATAAAAACTGTAATCGCTTCGCCGCCTTAATGTCCGTATGACGATAGCTAATAAAAGCAAAAAAATTGTGTGCCATTTTTCCTCTTTCTTATATAGGACCAACATTTATTACTGTACAAAGGATTGCTTGGCCTGAAGAGAAGTAACATATTTAATCCATTCCAAAGTCTCCTTCGTCGAATTATCTTCTTCACCCAAAGTGCTCCTGTATATAGCTAACGCTTTTTCGAGGAACATCAATGCTTTAGAATTATTACCTAAAAATGCATACATCATCCCTATATTGCCATAGCATCCAGCTACATCAAGATAATTTTTGTCATAAACAGGTAACCAGATTTTCAATGCTTTTTCAAAATATATCAAGGCTTCAGGATACTCTTTTTGATAAAAGTACATTTTCCCAATCCTATTATAACTGGCAGCTATAGTCGGATTATTCTCTCCGTAAACAGATAATTCAACATTCAAAGCCTCTTTAAAACACTCCAAAGCTTTAGAATAGTCACCTTTCTCATAATATATTTCACCCGCACCATTATAGAAGGTAATTTGATCACTGATCTGTTGAGTCTGACGCTTAGTAGCATCACTTATCAGCTGTAATGTTTGCCGAATGGAACAATCATTTTCGTCTAATATTTTTCGATCGATTGCCAATGATTTCTCTAAAAACAGCAACGACTTTGCATAATATTTTCGATTATAATATATCACTCCTATATTATAATAGGCCGATGCAGCCAAAGGGAGATTCACACCATTGACTAACAATCCTTCCAAAGCTTTTTCATTATATTCCAGAGCCTTATCGTAGTTTTCTTGAGAATAATATACCTGTCCTATATTATAATATTGGGTAGCTACTTGAGGATGGTCCTCTCTATATAATGATAAGTCTATTTTCAAGCTTTTTTCATAATATTCCAAGGCTTTGCTTTTATTTCCCTGGTCAGAATATAGATTTCCTATATTATTATAAGTGGTAGAGACGTCAGGTGATATTTCTCCATAAGACAATTGGATTTCTAAAGCCTTTTTATAATATGTCAAGGCGTTGACATAGTCACCCTGATCCTGATATATCCCTCCTATATTACTGTAACAGACAGCTACACCAAGATCATTCTCGCCATTAACAGACAAGCTGATATTCAAGGCTTTCTCATAATACTCTTTAGCTCTGGAAATATCACCTTGTACTTGATATATCCCTCCCATATTATTATAATAGACAGCTACACCAGAATCATTCTCCCCATAAACAGACAACCTGATATTCAAGGCTTTCTCATAATATTCTTTGGCTTTGGAAATATCGCCTTGTACTTGATATATCCCTCCCATATTATTATAACTATCAGCTTTGTCCAAATCATTTTTTGCAATGCCCAATGCGGATAAAAAATAATTCATAGCCCGACTGTAATCAGCCATGTATTGATCTTCAAACATTCCTGCAGTATTCAAATATTTGCAATTTGTTGGAGCAGCTTTCGTGAGAATCTCATAATAATGCGAAACCGAATCATTCAAATGCTGCATCTTGAATGATTCGATAGCAATCTCCATTTTCTCAAACCATTGACTGCGTTGTTGTATCAATCGTTGTTGTTCTGACAGTCCTCTAGCTAATTCAAGCTTGGCTTGTTCTACTTTTGCATCCGCATTCCGTTGCTGTTGTTCAATCACCTTCCAGGCTTCCTCGGCTCCACCAGGCATAGACTCGCGTATCAAGTCGTTAAGTGCCTTCCATTCTCCGTTTTTTTTCAGTTCATAGATTTTCAGTTCCAAAGAGTCCAAGCTCTGATAATCGGTCAGTGCCAGCTCTTCAGCTAATTCCTTGATAACCTCATCTATCTTATCCTCATTGTTGATGTAGTCAAGATAAAGTTTGCGGATGCTGTCACACTCCACTTTCAGACGTGCATAATGCACATCCGACTCGCTCAATTCTCCAAGACGCTTATTCAGTTCATTGCGTAGTTTACGTAAAGATAACGACTGCTCTTCATACTTTTCTTTCAGTAATTCATATTGCTTCTTATACTCCGTCTCCTTTTCTTCTGGTGTTATCAACGAGACTTCCAAGTCATTGGCAGATACAAATAGTCGTTTACCTTTCGATGGCGAAGCCAACATATACTTGGAACCTTGTGGCATACGCACGGCTGTCAGTGTATAACTACCGGCCTTATCCGTGACCTTCACCTCCAACGAAAATCGTCCGTTCTTATCGCTTGCCTTATTAGCTTGCCCCGACACAACAACTTGTACACCCTGCACCGGAATGAAAGGATCTGAAACCGAACGGGTTATCTTGCGGACTACCCCCTTCTGGGTATGAACCTGTGCTGTAACTCCCAATACCATGAAGACGGCAAAAAGGAATACTGTTATCAAACGTAATCTACTCATGTCATTTTCATTAAAACTATAGAATTATCTATAATCTTACCCTTATTATTTTTATAGTCCTTTCTACAATGCCTTTCCACATTCCGAACAAAACTTTGCACCTTTGATATTCCGATATCCGCAGTTCGTACAAAACACCATCCCGCCAGTATTTGAAGCCGAGATTGTAGAAGAACTTTGATTTCTTATCATCACTTCTGCTATTTCGAGTGCCTTATCATCAAGCTTGGACTGTTGCACCATCCCCCAAATTTGCGTGATAAGTACCGGCCAGAAGAATAGCATAGAAATGATAGTAGGAATAGCTTGTTGCCCAAAAATCCCTATCCCAGCTTCAAACGCTATTGCACTGTCTTTAGGTATCAAGCTGACTTTTAATGCAGACTTCAAACCAAGTACGGCTTTAAACAAATTACCTTTGGATATAGAAATATCAACACCACCACTTAATAAATTATCTATTTGTACCTCAAACTGTTCTGCCATAAATTCTGTTCTTATCTGTTCGGCAATGGCAGGAATCAAGGAAGGATTACCCGGAAGTATTTTTTTTGTTGCAAATGTTCCCATAATTCTATTTTTTAAAAGTGTAATGACTGTAATGCATGATATTGGCTCGTTGTAAATAACACACCGGTTTCAACAAGCAATTCCTTAATCTCACACTGTTGTTCTTCCGTATAGTTCTTTTCCATAGACTTCAATATAGAAATAATTCTTTCAGACTGTTCCTTGACCTCCTGTTCAGTAACTATACCATCTTCCATAATCTTCTTGAATGTGGGCTGGTTCATGACCGCCTCATCTAAATTCAACATTCCCTGTTCATTAAAAAACATAAGCTATTATATTTAAAGTTTATTTCCACAATGTTTGCAATAAGTCCAGCCATCCGCTATCGGTTGCTTGCAATTCAGGCATATCTTGCCTGATTTCTCTGTCGAAAGATGATCGACGATAGTCTTATATTGGGAACTTTTCCCCCATTTCAAGATCTCCTTAACCCGCACGGCCGAAAACGGATGATTCTGATTCATTATAGCTGCGACTTGCAATGTCTTATTCCATAATCCGTCATTACGGATAGCTTCATATTGGTCTGCCTGCTTAGCCCACTCCACCAGATCGATATTCTTTGTTATAGAAGACGGACCTCCAGATAGACGAGCCATCGTGCTTGCCACTATGGCTGGAGTAGTCACAATACTGGCAGCTCTGTCACAAGACAACTCACTTTTACGTTCCCAATACAAAATCGCATATTGGATGGGGACTCCCAAACTTCCCAAAACGCCAAGTGAATCCAAACCATCCATCACATAATGAGCTATGGAATGATATAAGACATGATGACAAAGAATATGCCCGCATTCATGGGCAATCACTGCATCCAGTTCCTCTTCTGTCATCATATCAACCAAGCCGGAAGTGATAGTTATAAAAATCTTTGTATCGCCAAAGGTCCATGCGTTAGGATTAGGGTCCATAGAGAGATAGAATTCCGGTTGTTCAATCCCCAACTTCTTACAAATCGGTGGCAGACGATTATACAATTTAGGCAATTGATTCGGTGATAAACGAATTGCAGATGCCATATTAACGCCATATTGCAGTTGTTCCAATCCCATTGACATCAATTTTTTCACTAGGGTCGGGAATCCGGGAATACTTTCCAGCTGCCTCAATGCAGCTGCATCCTCCGGATGAATAAAATCTGTTGCTTTAATCATGGTTATCAATATTAATATCTATTGTTTTTATGACCTTCATTACAAAACACATCAAGTTCAGTCTTTTCATATCACTGGTATACGCAACAAACTCCTCGTAAGCACCACAGGTTAAAATCCTGATATACAATAAACCGGAAACATAAAAAGAATTATGCGAATAAATTCTTCATTTATCTGACAAAATAAGAAAGCAGCACGATAATCAGTATTAGCTTTTAACAGATACAAATATCATGCTGCTAAAATGTTGTCCTTGTGCAGTCCTTTCATTGGCGATTTCAGAGACCTGGACAAACATATTCTCCATATTCTAGTTCACCGCATCATCGTTACAAGTCTCAAATATAACGAATAATATAGCAGGCAAAAAATTACAAAAGTCCCAATCATGTCTAAACAGACCAAAAACAGAACTATTGATGCGAAAAACATGTCTATCATGACATTTTTTATTTTGCAAATCACAACAACAAAAAGATAGTATTCATTACAAATACATTATTTATATCTTTCATCTTTCACCGAAAGTCATAAATCCTTTTGTTTATCGCACTTTCAAACCATTGACAGTTCTTTTTCAATCTATCACCCAATCTTTCATCTTTCACCACTTATCACATTCAAAGGAACAGCGTTCTCTTTCCTGAACTATTAATAGATAAGTTCCTTTCCATTAAATATAAACTTCCTTTTCATTAATAGATAACCTATTCCTCACCTGATTCAAACTATAAATGCAAGTTCCGTTTTTATAAATGAAACTTGCGTTTATAAAAACAGAACTTGCATTTATATAATCAAAGCTTTCATTTATAGATTGCAAACAGCCAAAAGGAACTTCTCTATTAGACGAAAGAAACTTTGCATAGGAAAGAAAGGAAGTTTTCTATTAATAGCCAATGTAAGAGACAGTACATAAGAAGGTTCCAACAAAGAGAAGATGATATATTTGGAGAGTCCGATAATAAAGCATACCTTTACTCGCCTTTTAAAGAAAGAAACATAAACAATAAACACATCTATCATGAAACTTACTTTGATGCGAGACAACGGAGAGACGACAACCATGCGAACGTTGGACATCAACACACAAATTGAAACGATGAAGCATGAAACGAAAGCCCAGCCAGTCAGCAACCTACGCACGAGCATCCGTTACGCATCACCGGACAGCAAACTGGACGACGTCAAGAAATTGGCCAAAGTTGTCCCGGCTGCCACTTTTCGTAAAACAGTCAATGGTATACAAATGACCGGATATAACGGCATCATACAAATAGAAGTGAATCATCTCGCCAACCGGATGGAAGTAAACCGGGTGAAGCAGGAAGCGGCTGAACTTTCACATACATTCGCAGCCTTTATGGGTTCCGGAGGACATTCCGTGAAAATATGGATACGATTCACACGTCCCGACAAGTCACTTCCTCAAAAACGGGAAGAAGCGGAAATATTTCAGGCAAATGCCTACAGAAAAGCGGTCAGCCTATACCAGCCCGCCCTTTCCTATGCTATCGAGCTGAAGAATCCTGCCCTGGAACAGTTCTGCCGACAGACTTATGACCCGGAACTTTATTACAACCCTGAATCTACCGTGATTTATATGCGGCAGCCATTGGAAATGCCTTCGGAAACAACTTACAAGGAAGCTGTGCAAGCAGAAGCATCTCCATTCAAACGGTTGATTCCGGGATATGACAGTTTCGACACATTATCCGCTCTCTTCGAAGCTGCTTTAAACAAGGCATATCAATCACTAAGCGAATTACAGCCAAGAATCCATATTCATTCCGATGAAGACCTGAAGCCTTTGCTGGTTCAGGTAGCAAAGAACTGTTTTCAGGCAGGAATACCGGAAGAAGAGACGATCCGTTGGTCTACCGCTCATTTCTATACAAAGAATAAAGAATTCCTGATCCGGCAAACCATACAGAATGTATATACGTGCGAAAAAGGTTTCGGAAAGAAATCTCCCTTATCAGCAGAACAGGAACTGGAATTTCGGACGGAAGAATTCATGCAACGCCGATATGAATTTCGCTACAATACGATGACGACAGTTACGGAATACCGCGAACGAAACACGTTTTGTTTCTGTTTCCGCCCCATCAGTAACCGCACACGGAACAGCATCGCAATGAACGCACGTCTGGAAGGGCTTAACCTATGGGACAGAGACGTCGTCCGGTATCTGGACTCCGACCGTATCCCTATTTTTAATCCTATTGAAGATTTCCTTTTCGGGTTGGACATCCGTTGGGACGGGCGTGACCGGATTCGGGAACTGGCAACCCGGGTTCCTTGCAACAATACCCACTGGCCTGACTTGTTTTACCGCTGGTTTCTGAATATGGTAGCCCACTGGCGTCAGACAGACCGGAAATACGCCAATTGTACTGTACCGTTACTGGTCGGTCCACAGGCATACCGAAAATCCACTTTTTGCCGAAGTCTGCTTCCACCTGAATTACAGGCTTATTATACCGACCGCATTGATTTCAGCAATAAGCGGGATGCCGAACTGTCTCTAAATAGGTTCGCACTCATCAATATGGATGAATTTGACCAGAACCGAGTGAGCCAGCAGGCATTTCTGAAACATATTCTTCAAAAACCGGTTGTCAACGTCCGGCGTCCGCATGGCACCGCTACTCAAGAGATGCGCCGATATGCATCTTTCATTGGGACAAGCAATCACAAGGACCTACTGACTGATACTTCCGGCAGCCGACGCTATATCGTAATTAATGTGACCGGTCCCATCGACTGCTCCCCCATTGATTATGAGCAGCTTTATGCACAAGCCATGCACGACTTATATAGAGGAGAGCGATATTGGTTCAACACGGAAGATGAGCATGTCATGACGGAGAATAATCAGGAATTTCAAGTCATGCCGGTTGCCGAACAGTTGTTTCACGAATATTTCCGAGGGGCAAAAGAAGGAGAAGAATGCGAGCAACTCCTTGCCATTGAAATACTGCAACAGCTACAACATGACAGTAAGATTCATGTATCTATCTGCAGTATTGTCCAGTTCGGAAGAATATTGCAAAAGAACAAAATACCTTCTTTGCATACGAAACGCGGTAATTTCTACAAAGTAATAAGAATCAAGCCGGGAAGAGGATAAGTTTGCAATAAAAAATATCCGGTGAAAGATGACAGATCGGTGACAGATCATTTTACATCTATCACCAACGTACAACTACCATAGACAGGGAGTTTCAGCAGAAGGTGAAAGATTGAAAGATAAAAGCATGAAGAAAAGCTTTAGTGGAGGTAGTATAGATATAAGACGAAACATCATCTAACAAATTTTCGTTCTACTTAAATTGAAAAATAGACTCATTTAAATGGAGCCTGCATTCAACTTTAGTAGAACGAAAATAGTCATGTAGATTAAATAAATTATTTATGAAAGAACCGAAAATAAGTATAGCGTCATAACAGATTATCTTTTACGATTCTCTGTTTGACAGGTTTAGATTAAACGAATAGTACTTATTTTGCTTTTTTCTTTTTCTTCGCGTTATCCTTCTTACGCATATCCTGGTATTTCTTATATTGTTCATCGGTCAGAATGCTTTTTATTTTAGCATCTATTTCCTGCCTTTTCTTTTGCATTTCTTCCCGCGTAGGTCTTTCATTCGATTTATTTTTCGCAGGTCTCATTTCTTCCATTGCAGCTTTGAAATCTTTGGCCTGCTTTTCATTCAAGCCCAGATCGACAACAATCTGTTCCATACGTTTCTCTCTATCAGCCTTTCCATTCTGACGATTTTGAGCCATACATACAGTTGAGCCAATCAATAACGCAACTGCCAAACTTAAAATTTGCTTTCTCATCATTTTAATTCTCATATTAAATAAGTTATGTATGTTAGACCTCACAAATGGGTGAAAGTTAATTCGATAATGAGGCTAAAAACTGTTTTTTCACATTATTTATCAAAGGGCAGCTAGTATCACATCGAAAAACGAATAAACGTTTTCTTATCCGATAAAAAAACAGCAATATCCAGTTTATCGGTTTAGAAATATTATTTCTATATTTGCAGGAAACATATCAAAAGCTTGACATACCCTTATGCAAACCTATTACAAAACCGATTAATAATTAAAACGATGAGAACACTTTTCTTTATTCTGCCATTTATCTTTATCACTACGGGATGTATTAAACAGAATACAGAAAAAAGTGATATTTTGACAACAGAGGATATAGCCAAATTTGACAGTTTATTTAATGCCTGGGAAAAAGAAATACACAACAATCCCAAAGCACAATTAAGTTCAAGTACCCGTGCTTACACCATTTTACCCCAATTCAAAGAGCTAAAAGCTATGGGTAAGAAAATTATCCCATGTATCATAGAACAGTTTGAAAAGGACAATAACACTTTTTTTGCTTTACCTCTTTATGACGAATTACAAGATAATGACAGCCTAAAATCTCACAGAGAAACAAGCGAACAAGATAAAGTGAGCGAGATCGTGCAGAAATTCAGAGAACAGGAAAAAAGAAAGATGTGGGAAGAAGCTAATAGATACAAGACGTCTATAACCGACACTACTTTCCTGAAGACAAGAGGGACGATGTCGTATGCTGCAATAGATTTATTCACGGGACGAGGTTTCAATAAAGATTACGCATTTAATCAGGTTGTCTATTTGAAAGCCTTACAAAGAGCCCAGAAACATCTGTCTGTCGTAAATGGTCAGTTGGCATGCGACTTAAAGTCAGGTACAGAAATATATATTTCCGAAGATTTATACCTATTTATCACCGGTCTTTTTAAGGATTGGAATACGTGGCTGGAATCGGGAAAATATGAGATAATAAAAGACGAACAAGGGCTTTATACAGTGTTACCTAAGAAAACCAACCAATCATCGCAAACGAACTCCGTCATATTGCGACCTATTCCCCGTGACATTCCGACTGGAGAGAACATAAGTCCCGCTTCGCTTTCTATAGAAACAGAACACGATCATTATCCGCTATCAACTACAGAAGTAAAAATAACCATCACCAACCACTCTCACTATGAATACGAGTGCGGAGAAAAGTACAGCCTTGCTTACTATAACAAAAGTAAACGGCAATGGGAAACATTGCCGACCGATCCTGTCGTTAATGATATACTGTGGATTTTCCCACCGGAGCACCCCAGTCACCAACAGACAATCAAACTCTATACATCAGAATCCCCCAACCATCCAGGGAAATACCGTATCTACAAATCATTCAACAGAGGCACCAAAGTGGCTTATGGAGAATTTGAATTACTACCTTAATGTGAATTTCCAACAACAAGCACACTCCAGATCAGTAACATTCGGATAACAGCTAATCATTTCAGTAACGATTCTTTCGTCTATGACGCGTGCAAATCCATCATGCCCGAATTTCGGTATGACCAACGAGTTACGAGGAGTAGAAAAAAAAACGGAGAGAGTTTTTCAACTTTCTCCGTTTCAGTACCCAGACCCGCATTTGAAAATATGAATAAGAATAAATGGGAACAAAATCAATTTAATAAGAATGTTACGGTAATATATTTAATGTTAGGCAATTATGAAAAGTATTGAAGATGGATAAATTTGATAGCATTGAAATTATTTCGGGATGATTGGGAACAATTTGGGAACAAATTACTATCTTTGCAATGTTCAATCCAGAAATAAAATTGAAGCCCATGAAAGTGACTGCATTCATACGGAAAACTGCCAAGAAGAACGATGTTGACACTAAGGCCACCATTTATTTCCGTTTGCGTGACGGAAAGAAGGATATCAAGGCTGCGAGTGAATTATCCATTTGTCCCAATCACTGGAGTGCGGAACGACAGGGATATAAAGACCGTGTCGCCTTGGTAAGCGAAGAAGAGAAGATGGACTTTAACCATAAAGTGCAAACGTTGACCCGCATGATTGAAAAAGAATATCGTGAGGATGCAGACAGTGAATGGCTCGGAGAAATAATAGACAAATTCCATCATCCCGAGAAATACAAGACGGAAGAAGAGCTTGCAGCAGAAAACCCACCGACATTTGCTGAATTGTTTGATGAATTTCTGGAGAAGCATAATTTGTCGGAAGTTAGAAAAAAGAATTTCCGTGTGGTAAAAAGGGCACTCATGCGCTACGAACTGTTTGTAAGACAGACAAGACGAGGAATGAAACATTTTGCCCTTGACATCGACAGCGTTACAAAAGACACGCTGGCCGACATTTGGGACTTCATGGAGAACGAATACATATACGCAGAAGAATATCCCGAAATTTACGCGACCATCCCTGAAAAGCGTACTCCACAACCCAGAGGCAAGAACACTCTCATAGACAGTTTCTCGCGCATACGAACCTTTTTTATATGGTGCTATAATCAAGGGAAAACGACAAACCGTCCGTTTGACAAGTTCCCTTTGGAAGAATGTCTTTACGGCACACCCATTTACATTACGCTTCAAGAGCGCAACCAACTGTTTGAAGCCGACTTGTCAGCCCGTCCGCAACTGGCCATACAGCGTGATATTTTTGTATTTCAAACGGTTGTTGGCTGTCGTGTGGGCGACCTCTACAAACTCACGAAGAAAAACATCGTAAACGGAGCGTTGGAATACGTACAGGAAAAGACGCGCAGCCATAACCCTCGGACAATAAGGGTGCCGCTAAACGACATCGCCCAAACCATACTTGAACGTTATAAGGATTATAACGGGGAAACATTACTCCCATTCATATCGGAGCAGAAATACAATCAGGCTATCAAGGAGGCATTTAGGTTGGCTGGACTTGACAGGGTGGTCACCGTACTGAATCCTCTCACACGTGAGCCGGAACAAAAGTATCTGTATGAGGTCGCAACCACGCATACCGCCCGAAAGACGTTTATCGGCAATATGTATAAAAAGGTGAAAGACCCCGACCTTGTTTCATCGGTTTCGGGACACAAGGAGGGAAGCAAGGCTTTTCGCAGGTACAGGGAGATAGACGAGGACATGAAGAAAGAACTCGTGCATTTGTTGGACTGAAAAAGGACTGGTTATGGCACAGCAGGATTTTGAACGATTCAAGAAAGAAATAAAGGATTGGCTCGACAGCCATCCAAAAGAATACGACACTTTTGTTGCTGAAGTAAATGATAAATCAGCTTCAGGTTTACACAAGATATACAAGTTGGGGTGCAAACTCGCCCCACAGATGATGCGTAAGTACAAATCAGAGTGTCATGGCGACCTTGCCAATGAAAATCTCCTGCAAAGCTATTCGGCTGATTCTGATGCGGCACAGTTATTGGTAGAAGAGTTCCACAATGTAAAGCGCAATTCGATTGTCCCGGCAATGCTTGCTTGGCTCTATTACGGGAAATGTTATGAAACGATGGTAACTCAGTTGGAAACAGAAGCCAACAACCCCTCAAATAGCTTCTTTGAAAAGAAAGTAGCAGCCATTATGGTAAAGTTGGTTATCAAAAGCAGCATTCGGAACAACCTACGGACAAAAGAAGAATGGCAGAATTTTTATAGAGAGAAGAAATCTATTGAGGAAAATCGTATCTTAGAGGCAAGTATTGAAGAGCTAACATCGGATGAAAGCTCCATTAAAGAAGAGGAACAGCAAAAGGAGAAACAGCCGATGCAAACATTGAAAGACTATCTTCAAGGAAATCAAGAAAGAGTTTTGGAACTGATTAAGCAGAGAGTTGCAACACAGCATACAGGGGCAGATTTAGCACGGCTTTATTTTGCCCTTCAAGAAGAAGAGCTATTGAATGGATGCGATGTTACGACATTCCATAGGCTGCTTGCCCAAGAAATGCCGAACTGCGACTTGAAAACAGTGCGCAACTTGCAGGTGTCTGTCAAGAAGCTAAACGACAGCACAAACAAAGGGAAAATAAAAGACTGTGGCATTGAAAGGTCGTTCATCAATGAATGGAGGGCTTATCTCACAGACAACAAATAGTTGAACATATAACTAATTTTGAAATATGGATAAAGACATCATAGCCCAAGAAATAAATGACGAATATCTGAAAGGCCATATATACTATGTCAGGGGAACTCGTGTAATGGTAGATACTGACTTAGCTAAAATCTATGGTTACAGCACCAAAGATTTCAATCGCCAAGTGAAGAATAACATTGAGAAGTTTGAACAGGACTTCATGTTCCAGTTGACCGATGAAGAGTGTGAAATCTTGAGGTGCAAAAATTCCACCTCAAGTTGGGGCGGTCGCCGATACAACCCATACGTTTTCACCGAACAAGGTATCTATATGCTCATGACCGTCTTGAAAGGCGAGCTTGCGACAAAACAAAGCAAGGCACTTATTCGCATCTTCAAGCAAATGAAAGACTACATTGTCGATAACCAGCCATTGTTAGGGCAAAGGGAATACCTGCAATTGTCCTTACAGACCACAAAAAACACGCAAGACTTGCTGGATTTGCGAAATTCTTTGTCTGCGGTGGATGACAAGGTTGCCAGCATAATTGACACATTGGGCAATGTCGTAACCAAATCGGAATTGGCGAACGTCATGCTTGATTTCAGCAATCCTTCCGTTAGAAGAGGTTGGCTGATACTCAACGGTCATCCCGTGGAATCGGATTTGGCATACCAACAAATTTATGGTACAGCCAAGAGAACCATATTCGTTGTGGATAACTACATTGGGTTGAAGACATTGGTTCTTTTGAAAGATGTTCCTGCCAATGTGAATATAACGATATTCTCCGACAATATCGGCAACCGCTTGCATAAAACGGAGTTCGATGATTTCTGTCGGGAATATCCCAATGTTACTATCTCATTGCATACTTCGGGCGGCATATTCCATGACAGGTATATCGTCATTGATTACAATACTGCTGATGAACAGATTTATCATTGCGGTGCATCATCCAAAGATGGAGGAAATAAAGTTACGACCATTACAGCCGTAACTGATGGTGGAATTTATCATCCGGTGATAGACCGACTTATTCAAAACCCTGCATTAACTTTGAAGTAAATCCAAGTCAAGATAGACGAAATTGGCTTGTTTCGTATTTCGTTTCTTTCGTTTATCATTTCGGCGAAAACAACGAAATGCAAATTATTGAATTACAACAAATTCCATTTATATTTTTGCGCCATCGTTCCAATATCGGAGCGGTGGCGCAATCATTTATAATGCTGTCGGAATGGTTGTGCCGGGCTAATGGCAGCACTTACAGATTATGACAGATTTAATGCAAATCATCTCCAACGGAGCAGCCAACATTAAGTTGGAGATTACAGGTGAAGACCTGCACAATTTCTCAAACGAGCTTATCAACCGTGCAGTGAACGAGGTGGCGGTTGCTCTTAAAGCAACCAGTGAGGATAGGTTGTTGACACGTGAGGAAGTAAAAGAAATGTGTGGCGTTTGCGACACCACCTTATGGCTTTGGAACAAGCGCAATTACTTGAGAACCGTCAAGGTCGGAAACAAAGTGAGATACCGCTACTCTGATGTTAGGCGAATCTTAGGTGAAACAAGTAAAAAACCAAGCAATGGAAAACTATGAGGACAAATCAATACCACACGAGTACGAAAATATTGAGCACATTGAAGAAGAATATGTACGTGTCGGGACAACCTTGTTTCGCATTCTCAATCAACCGATGATGAATGGCTCGTTCCGTAAAATGCGTGTGGAATGGAAAATGAGCGTGTTCCGACAGGATCACGGCAAGGACGAGGTGGCACGCATACCGAAATATGACGGATTCTGCACCATACCCAGCCACACGGACTATCAGCATAACGTGAATAACTTTTATAATCTCTACGAACCGATAACACATGTGCCAACGGAAGGTGGCTTTCACCATATTTCTTCTTTGGTGGAGCATATCTTTGGTGAGCAATATGAGTTGGGAATGGACTATCTCCAACTGCTATACCTGAAACCGACGCAAAAGTTGCCGATACTTCTCTTGGTGTCGGAAGAACGGAACACAGGAAAGAGTACGTTCTTGAACTTTCTGAAAGCATTGTTTCAAGAAAACGTCACGTTCAATACAAACGAGGATTTCCGCAGTCAGTTCAATGCAGACTGGGCGGGCAAGCTGATGATTGTGGTGGATGAAGTGCTTCTCAACCGCCGTGAAGACAGTGAACGGTTGAAGAACCTTAGTACGGCACACTCTTACAAAATGGAATCCAAGGGGAAAGACCGTTACGAGGTGCAGTTCTTCGCCAAATTCGTATTGTGTTCCAATAACGAGAACTTCCCTGTGTACATTGAGCCGGAGGAAACACGCTATTGGGTGAGAAAGGTCAGCAGACTTGAAAAGGACGATACATCATTCTTGCAGAAACTGAAAGACGAGATACCTGCTTTTCTATACCACTTGCAACATCGGGACTTGACCACCAAAGAAAAAAGCCGTATGTGGTTTGCGCCGTCACTCATCCGCACGGCAGCTTTGGAGAAAATCATCCGCTGCAACCGCAGCCGCATTGAGCTTGATATGGCAGAGCTGTTGCTTGACATCATGGACAACATGCAGGTGGATGTGGTGGATTTCTGCATCAACGACCTGTTGGCGTTGTTCAACTATTCGATGGTAAGAGTGGAGCGCCATCAGGTAAGGAATGTCCTGCAACAATGTTGGAAACTGGAGCCTGCGCCTAATGCGTTATCTTATTCTACCTATCAAATATCTGTGTTGCCGGGACAGAAATATTCTGCTTCGCCCAAAAAGGTAGGACGCTTTTACACCGTTACCCGTGAAAAATTGAAGGACTACCGTTGAATTTGTTGAAAGTGATGAATAACAAGAGATAGCTAGCAAATAAGCACTTTATAAGTCAACTACATCTTCAACAAAGCTCAACAAAGGATATTGCTGGCCAAAAGAAAAAATTTTTCTTTTCCCTTTTGTCGGTAGTTTCTCAACAAAGTCAACAAAATCAACGAGAAAAAACAATCATAAGACTCCTAAAATAACAATCATATTATGAAGAAAGAAGATTTGATACCCATTATCGCACGCCAAGACCCATTATTGGCTAATGCGGTCAGTCACATGATTGACTATATCCAAGACCGATGGGCAGCACCGTACCCGACCAAAGAACAGACGGAAGCGGTGAACGCCTATCTTCGTTCCATCCGTGCTGACGCTGGCGGTACGTTGAGCGAAACTGATATTGACTACCGCAGGATTGCCTCGCAGAAGATAACCATCAACGCCATCCGAGTGCTTGACCATGACCAACTGGACAGGATGCAGGATGTGCTGAACCACATAGCGGCAGACAGGGAGTATTATATGCCCGAACAGAGGCAAGGCATGGGCTGGTAACTGCCCATTGTAACCCCATAACATCATAGACCATGTACAACAAGGGACAAACGATACACTACTGCACCATCCTTTCGGATGAGCAATGGGATTTTGTTTTGGAGGGCAGGTTTTCCGTCCAAAGGCAAAGATGCCTGCACAGGCTGATGACCCATGCCGTGCGGACAAGGACGGTCTGCAATATCAAGGGTATAGAAATGACTTTGGAGGTGGGAGAAGTCGCAGCTTCCGATGTGGAACTTGCGGAATACTTGGGATGCAACCGAAAGACGGTCGGCAAGCTCATTGACAGCTTTAACAGGCTCGGTTTGCTGACCACCCGAACCAACAACCGCACTTCGATACACACCCTGCATTTCCTTACAGGCTGGTATGTCGGTGGTGTCCTACTGACCAATCCTCATTATGTCAAGCCATCGGTAACTACTAAGGGGCAGAGGGACGGCAAACGGACACCTCCATGCAATGATACAGTTTCGGATGAAAGGCAATGCGCCGCGTCGGATGGTTGCCAAATCCAAGGGCAAGAAACGGACAGCATGGAAAGCGAAACAGCCACCCTTTCTTTTCCCCTTTGTTCGTCTGAAATTTCCGACCATTCCGCTGACGGGCAGGACAGCAATGGCAACATAGAGCATTTCCAAATCATAGACAAAAAGAATGCAATAGCCAACGGAAGCCGCGCAGAGAGCCACAGAGAGGCGCAGGACGGCACGATTGACGGCATGGACGATACCGACACAGGCACGGTGAGCTAAGCGGCACAAAAGAGGGATTTCAGCGTTACTCCGTTGTCGTGGCTTGGCTGACTGGGCTTGCCCAGATATAGCCCACTATAACTTCTCCGCTTCGCTCCCGAAGTTGTGGGCTCTCCCGAGGGGCTTATGGCTCTGCCCTAAGAACCCGGCAAGGACTTTCAGCCCTATGCAACCCGACCAAAGAGTGACCCTCTCTTTGGAAACTCCGCTTAGTGGTTTCCACCCCTAAGAACCTGGAGCAGGAAGTGACACTCTCCCTGCACCCTCCGATTAGGACGCAGCCCTAATAACCCATCAATGAAACTAAAATACAGACAAACCTCATGGCACAGAAGACATCCATCAACATAAAGCCGTGCAACATCGGCAGCAGCGAGGCGCACAACAAACGGACAGCGGAATACCTCGTCAACATCCGCAAGGAAAAGTTCTACATCCGCACCGACCTAATGGCAGGAAATGAGACGTGGGTATCACCTGATTTCGGTGAAGCCACGTTGACCGACCGCTACAATCAGATAGCCGCAATGGTCAAGGAAAAGACGGGTCGGGCGATGCAGACCAAAGACCGTGAGCGAGTGAACAAAAAGACGGGAAAGGTGACCATAGTTCGTGGTAGCACGCCACTGAAAGAGGGAGTGGTTGTCATCAATAAAGACACCACAATGGAACAGTTGCAGGGCTTTTGCACAGTTTGCAACGAGAGGTGGGGTATCACTGCCCTGCAAATCTTCATCCACCGTGACGAGGGGCATTACGGAACGCCCGGCGACAATGCCACGTGGAAGCCCAATCTCCATGCCCATATCGTCTGGGATTGGATGAACCACGAAACGGGCAAGTCCTGCAAGCTGGACGAGAAAGCCATGAGCGATATGCAGACACTTTTGGCTGAGTGTCTGGAAATGGAAAGGGGCAGCTCAAAGGAGGTCACGGGAAAGGAACATTTGGAACGTGCCGACTTCATACTTGCCAAACAGAAACAGGAAGCGGAACAAGCCATTGCAGCCAAAGAACAGGCGGAGGAGGCTCACCGCAATATGGAGAAAGAAAACAAGAAATTGGAGCAAGTCAACCTCTCCCTTGGCGTGGAACTTGCCGGACTTAGACGGAAAAAGGCAGCGGCGGACAAGGAGAATACCGACAGCATAAAGTCTGGATTAGCCAACTTCTTCGGCAAAGGTAAGTATGCGGCTATCGAAAAAGAGAATGAAACGCTCCGTGCCGAGAACGAAAGGATAAAGCAGTCTTTTCCCATTGTCGTAAAGAACAAGGTTGATGAACTGACAAGAGCCTTGGTTGCCAAGAAGCAGGAAGCCGAAGCCCAGCGTGACAGGGCATTGGTGCTAAGCCGCTCACTTACTACGGAACGGGACAAGGTGGTAAAACTTCTTCAAGAGCAGAAAGACGGTGAACAACGCCGCATAAGCCAAGCTGTCCTTACCGCCACAACGGAGAAAGATAAGACCATCCGTTTGCTGCAAAGTGCATTGAAAGCAAGCCGATATGTCTTGACCACATTGGCGGACTTGCTTTATAAGGCAAGCGAAGTTTTCAGGCAAGCCATAGATGCTATTATCCATTTCGGGACAGAGCGGCACAAGTCTTTCTTTACCCCGTCCGAAGCAGCTGATATCAAAAGCGTTATGCAGGAATATGGAGATACTGCCGAACAGAAAAAAGCGGTCGGTGCATGGCTCTGTGATTATGCGGAAAGCCGAAAACCATTTGACGAAATAAAACATAGCCAAACACTCAAAGAGGTTGGCGATGTTGCTAATGGTGCTTATGACTGTAAAATTTACAAAAGGATGAAAGGTGTTCAACGATAATCAAGGCATTATAGGAATTAAATAATATTCATTCTCAACGCGATTTCCACGGCCGATGCGGTATTTGCGACTTTCAATGTAGCCAAAATATCCTGCCGATGACGATTTACGGTATGAACCGATATATTGAGATTATCGGCAATCTGCTTGCTTGACACTCCCTTGGCTATTAACGACAGAACTTCAAGTTGCCGTTGGCTAAGAATTTTCCGGTCACTTGCTTCATATTTTTCTCGCCCGACCACCTCTCCTGTCAGTACATTAAAGATGATTCCGTCTTGTCGGTCATAAGAGACGGGATATGGAATGTATGTACACAAACCGAGCAGGACGCTCCCATCGGAGCTATAACCGAAATATCTCGTTGTATGCAACATTTTCACCCTCTCGTTACTTTCTTTTTTGTAAAAACTTAGAATACATGAAGCTGAGAAACAGGCTTTTTCTTTGACAGGCAGTTCTTTTATGAAGTTGAAGAAACGTAGTTCGAGTACATGACGTTCAATAAGTTCGTTTTCATCGGTTTGGCTGAATATGCTGTTCTCAAAGGCCGTATTATGGTCAATCGTATATTGAGGGAGATTCATTGTAGTTTGTCCGAATCTGCCAGCGTAAATGTGGCATTCGTTGTTTTTGAAATCAGACACTACAGCTATACCTTCGGTGGCAAGGGCAAAACCTTTCGCACGTGCCCTTGTCTGGGCAAGTAACAGGTCTGTATTCTCAATGCCTTCAAACGGTTGTTCGGTCAACAGCGATTTCAGTTCATTCTCTTGCTCTATCATGCCCCTAATTGGTTATTTTTCACCATTGTAGGTTTTTGCCTTTTTACCTAACTTTGCCGGCAAAATTATAAATAATAAATGAAATAAGATGAAAAAGACAGTTTTATTCAGCGCATTCCTTATAGGGTGTATTACATTAGTTGCTTGTCAGCAAAAGAACTCGCCCAAATTGGAGGAGGCAAATTTGACAGATAACGCAACCTCAACAAGTAGCCAGATGGCAGAATGTGAAATAAAGGTGGGTGATGTTACTTTTACCCGCTCCATCAATGGCGCGGACACATGTGTTAGCTTGTTGGCCGATAGGGCGCTGGAGTTCCGTTGCAGGGAAGGACTTGATTTCTTCTGCGACCCTAACGAGGGCAAGCTGTCAAACAACACGCTTCCCGTGTTGTTGATTCCGACAGACAATACCAAGCCATTTACCCTGACAGCCAAGGTCACCCCGGAATTCACAGCCGAGGGGCTTTACAATGCCGCCGACCTCTTTGTGTATGTCAACGATACACTTTGGCAGAAACTTGCTTTTGAACAGGACGAATATGGCAACCACCGCATTGTATCGGTACGGACACAAGGCACGTCCGATGATAACAACCATGACCGGATAGACGCAAAGTCGGTCTATATGAAAATATCTTCCGACACTCGGACTATAGCCAGCTATTATTCATTGGACAAAAAAGAGTGGCACATGGTGCGTCTGTACCGCAACTACTACCCCGATAGTATCTATCTCGGCATTAGCAGCCAGTGTCCGCAACGTGGCGGATGCACAAGCCGTATCGAAGACGTGACATTAAGCCATGACAATGTGGGAGACTTCCGCATGGGAGAATAACTTACCCAAAATAGATAATTAAAAATGAGTAAACGCATATTGATTTTAACCGGCAGTCCACGTAGAGACGGTAACAGCGACCTCATGGCTGAAGCCTTTGCACGTGGTGCGTCAGAAGTTGGAAACCGAGTGATGCGGTTTGAGGCTGCACATAAACATATTCAAGGTTGCCGGGCTTGTGACCAATGTTTCAGCAAGGATAACAAAGCCTGTATTTTTGACGATGACTTCAATGAGTTGGCTTCCTTAATGGCAGAAAGTGATGCAATTGTATTCTGCACCCCTTTGTATTGGTACACATTCCCTTCTCAGATAAAAGCTGTCATAGACAAGTTCTATTCCTTTATCATAGGCAAGAAGGATGTGCCTATCAAGGAATGTATGCTTATCTCATGCGGTGAACTGGATGATCCTCACGTATTTGACGGCATAGTGCGTTCTTTTGAACTCATTGCGCAAGACAGAGGGTGGAAAAACAGAGGTCACTATTTTGTGAATAACGTCAGCGAGAAAGGCGCGATTTCACATACAAAGCATCTTCAAAAGATTTACGATATAGGAAAAGAATTTTGATTCTTAAATTTACATCGTTCGGAGCAATCCACAATTTTATGGCGACCTTAATGCGGTGTAAAATTAACAAGTAATTTTCATGATGAAGTGGAAAATCGTCTTGGCAGCGTTGCTTTTTATTACGATGTCGTTGGGAACACATGCCGAAAACCTGTTTGTCTCATTATTGGGAAAGAGCGAGGAGGAAGTTAACGAACGGATTGAGAAAATATGGGAACATTTCTTCACCCCGGCAGATTTAAGCTGCTATGAAGCAGGCGATGAAAAATCGGTCTACTATGAAGGCCCGGATGGCACAGCCTTTATCTTGGATACAGGAAACAATGACGTGCGCACCGAAGGAATGTCGTATGGCATGATGATTTGCGTACAGTTGGATCACCGTGAACAGTTCGATAAACTTTGGAAGTGGGCGAAACGATACATGGCCTTTTCATCCGATTCCGCATGGGATGGCTATTTCTGTTGGCAGTGCAAGTCAGACGGCACCAAGATTGGAGGGAGCAATGCTTCGGACGGTGAGTTGTATTTTGTCACTGCCTTATTCCTTGCTTCTGAACGTTGGGACGAACCCCATTACAGTGACGAAGCCAACAAAATATTGGCAAAAGTCATGAATAAGAATGGCATAGAGAGTGGAGTTTACAATCTTTTTGACAGCGACAGCAGGTTGGTTACTTTTGTTCCCACTCGGACGGGGCATGGTTTTACCGACCCCTCCTACCAGCTTCCCGCTTTCATTTACAAATGGGCACGCACGGCGACCGCCAACCGTCCGTTCTGGAAAAAGGCTGCAACAGCAGCCCGCCAGCATCTCATCGCATCAGCAAACCCCATCACTGGTCTATATCCCGATTATAGCCAGTTTGACGGAAAAGCCTATGCCTGGCCTAATGCCACTTATGACACATCCTTATATATGTACGATGCCATCCGCTGCCCAATGAACGTAGGCATGGATTACTATCTTTGTGGGAAGGACAGGCGAAACCAAGAGACCGTTATGGGCCATCTGCTTGCGTTCTTCAAAAAAGATGGATTCAAGCACGGCCATTTCTCTCTAGATGGTTCAAGGGCTTTCGGACAATACTCTTGCGGCATGGCCGGTGCTAATGCTGTTGGCGCAATAACCCTTGCCCACTCAAATGTGCCGGAACAGCGCAAACTAGCTCGTGAATACGTTAAACGCCTGTGGGACGTACAACCTCCAACAGGCAAATTTCGCTATTATGAAGGTTTGGTGTATTTCCTTTCCATGCTGCACGTGTCCGGACACTTCTCGCTGGACTTCTAATCTAAAACGGACGATGAAAGCTTGTTGTATGAACAAAAAGCAATTCACAATATAAGCTGAAGATGCTTCAAAAACTATGCTGCCCATAGGTCAATCAGTACCTATGGGCTTTATAAAATCCGTTGACTCATATATAGTTTAACAGGTTTATTTAATAGCATTCAAAAGGGTCAGCGGATTTTCCCGGTTGGCGAATGCTCCTCTCAACCATATTGTGTAGCCAGTCTGAACATGAAGAATCGCACATCGCATACACCTCGAAGCTGGCTTCGGAATGCCTTGATTTTAGCATTGAATGATTCTGCCGAGGCATTGGTCAACCGGTCCTCGAAGTAATTTACAATGGTAGTGCTATGGTTCATGAATGTTTCCAGAACGCAGTTGAATTCAGGCGAGTCAAAGCTTTCCACGTCGTTGTACCACCTTGCCAACAGCAATCTGGCCGCATCCGGAGTAATCTTCTTGTTGTATATATCTGTAAGCCGCATGCTCAGCTCGTAGGCCTGTTGAAGACGAGGAAATCTTTCAAACAGGATTGCCGCACGGGCGGTCTGCTGTTCGTTCCATTTACTTCTGTTTTTCAGTATGATATGCTTGCTCCGGGCCATAATCTGCGGCATCGTCTCTCCGTTGGCCATGCTTTCCGGCTCCCATTTCCCGATCAGCTCTTTTTCAAGCCTTGTCTTTGCCTGTTTCCTCTTCTGTCTGTGTTCACTGATGGCCTTGTTCTCGGCATCAAGCACCTCCCAGCGGTAGCGTATCCTCAGTTGGTCGACGGCTTCCGAGATAAGTTGCTGCACATGGAAGCGGTCGTTGATCAGCTTCGCCCCGGGGAATACACTTCTGACTGTCAGCATCATGGCAGAGGACATGTCGGTCGTGACTGTCTTCACGGCGATGCGCCCTTTATACGGCAGACGGCGCAACACCGCGCTGACTGTGTCGGAGGCGACACCACGCACCATGGCAACGAGTGCTCCCTTGCGCCCTTTGGCTGCCTTGTTGGTCAGGATGGTATAGACATCCCCGTTGCTGAGGCTCGTCTCGTCAAGTGAAAGGTTTTCTCCCAGATTTTCCGGGAACAGGGTGTATTCCTCCGCATGGTCAAGCTGATCCCACTGACGGTAACCGCTGATTTTCTCCTTGTACTGCTTGCGTAGTGTCTGGCCGTTAAGTCCGTAGCGTCCGGCAAGGACGCTGATGCTGACCGGTGTGGTCTCAATCTCCCGCTTTTAAAAAAGCCACGAACTCCGCGTTGAGCCGTGTGCCGTCAAATTCTGAAACATCCCAGTCGTAGCTGAAGAGCTCGCCGCTGGCCTTGTCGAGCCATTTATGTTTGCGTGCATGAAGATACGTCGCTCTGCCCCTTATCGGGAAATCCCGTATCGTATGGTAATCTCCAAATCCATAGGATATTATGCCTTTATTATACTTGTCTTCAAGCATCTGCTCTTTCTTCTCGTCAAGCCAGATATCAAAACGGCTGTCTGTTTTCTCGAATTTTACAACATCGAAGTTGTCTATCAGCACATCCGGAAGGATGGCGCGTAACAATTGTTCCGGTTTCATGATGCGAAGTTACACAATATGGTTGAGAGGGGCATTCGCCAACCGGGAAAATCCGCTGACCCATTCAAAAGCATTTAATATATTGATTAGAAGGCTGTACGGGAACAAATTGGGAACAATGGGGATAGAATAAAATTGGCTAAGCGTTGGTTTTCAACTACTTAGCCAATTTGTTTGTACCCAGACCCGGGGTCGAACCGGGATGGAAGTGAATCCACTGGTGTTTGAGACCAGCGCGTCTACCGATTCCGCCATCTGGGCGCATACTTGATTTCTCAATTGCGGTGCAAAGATACGACATTATTTTGAATCCACAATAGTTTGGCAAAAAAAAGGAGAAAAAAATAATAAAACATATCTTAAACACTTCTCTATTCAGAGAATAAACCGTACATTAGCAGAAACTTTAAAATAGAGTCACTATCATGACAAACCAGGATAATTATTGCGTGATTATGGGTGGCGGCATTGGAAGCCGCTTCTGGCCGTTTAGCCGCAAAACATTGCCCAAACAATTCTTAGATTTCTTCGGAACGGGGCGTTCACTTTTACAGCAAACTTTTGACCGGTTCCAAAAGGTTATTCCAACAGAAAACATTTTCATCGTTACCAATGCAATGTATGCAGACTTAGTGAAGGAACAATTACCTGAAGTGAGCGAAAACCAAATTCTGCTGGAACCTGCAAGACGAAACACTGCTCCATGTATAGCATGGGCTTCTTACCACATCCGGGCACTGAATCCAAACGCCAATATCGTAGTTGCACCTTCAGACCATTTAATTTTAAAAGAGGATGAGTTTCTTGCCGCTATCGAAAAAGGACTTGATTTTGTTTCACGCTCTGAAAAACTACTAACATTAGGTATTAAACCCAATCGTCCGGAAACAGGATATGGATATATACAAATAGATGAACCCGCAGGAGGAAACTTCTATAAAGTAAAAACATTCACTGAAAAACCTGAATTAGAATTAGCTAAAGTATTCGTAGAAAGCGGAGAATTTTACTGGAATTCCGGCCTGTTTATGTGGAATGTAAATACAATCATCAAAGCAAGTGAAGACTTGTTGCCTGAATTAGCTTCCAAACTGGCACCGGGAAAAGATATTTATGCCACCGATAAGGAAAAAGCATTTATTGAAGAAAATTTCCCCGCATGTCCTAATGTATCCATCGACTTCGGTATTATGGAAAAAGCGGATAACGTGTATGTATCGTTAGGAGATTTTGGCTGGTCTGACCTTGGAACCTGGGGATCACTTTATGACTTATCGGAAAGAGACCCGGAAGGCAATGTTACTCTGAAATGCCATTCGCTTATTTATAATAGTAAAGATAATATGGTAGTACTTCCCAAAGGAAAACTGGCCGTAATTGATGGATTGGAAGGATTTCTAATAGCAGAATCCGACAATGTTCTTTTAATCTGCCGCAAAGATGAAGAACATGCCATCCGTAAATATGTGAATGATGCCCAAATGCAACTGGGTGACGATTTCATTTAGCAGCGTATAATACTTAGCTGCTACAACAAAAGCCGGATAAGACAATAATATAAATAATGAACGGTGAACTCTCTGCAAACAATCATGCAGTTCGTTCACCGTTCATCGTTTATTATATCGAAAAACTTTGTGTGTCCTTAAACAATCACAGGCCTTAGATAATTTCTATTCCCTGCTCTTTACAAAGCTGTAATCCCAGATCCTTCAATCTGAACTTCTGAATCTTTCCACTACCTGTCATCGGGAATTCATTCACAAAGAAGATATATTTCGGAATCTTATAACGGGATATCTTATTTCTACAAAAATCACGAACATCAGCTTCCTGCATTTTCACACCTTCCTGCAAGATAATAAATGCTCCGACCGCCTCACCGTATTTCTTAGAAGGAATACCTGCCACCTGAACATCTTTCACTCCATCAAGTTTATAAAGAAACTCCTCTATTTCGCGCGGATAAATATTCTCGCCACCCCGGATTATCATATCTTTGATACGTCCGGTAATCCGGTAATTTCCATCTTCATCCTTGATACCTAAATCACCGGAATGCAAGAAATTGTTTTCATCAAGCACTTCTGCTGTTGCTTCCGGATTTTTATAATATCCTTTCATGGTGTTATATCCACGGTTGCACATCTCACCTTGTACGCCAACCGGACATTCTTCACCAGTTTCCGGGTCGATCACTTTTACTTCCGTAAATTCAAAATCACGTCCTACCGTATTACAACGTACATCAAACGGATCATCAATACGAGAAGCTGTCATACCCGGTGCAGTCTCTGTCAGTCCATACACACTGGTCACCTTCATATACATTTTCTCCTCCACTTGCTTCATCAGTTCAACAGGACATAGAGAACCTGCCATAATACCTGTACGAAGACAAGACATATCAAAGAGATCAAACATCGGATGATGCAACTCGGCAATAAACATAGTCGGTACGCCATAAAGAGCCGTGCAACGTTCTTTATGAATGGAAGCCAATACAATCAGCGGATCGAAACGTTCCACCATTACTTGCGTACAACCATGAGTCAGACAGTTCATGGTGGCCAATACCACTCCGAAACAATGGAATAACGGAACACAGCAGCAAAGTTTATCATCCGCCGTGAACTTCATGTGTTCACCAGTCAGAAATCCATTATTGGCAATATTATAATGTGTCAGCATTACTCCCTTCGGAAAACCGGTAGTTCCCGATGTATATTGCATATTCACCACATCGTGACAATCCACCTTGCTTTTGAGTTCGCTCAAACAGTCATCTTCCACATTATTTCCCAATAACAGAATCTCCGCTGTATTATACATACCACGATGTTTCTCCTGTCCTACATACACTACATTTCTCATGTACGGAAAACGTTCACTCTTCAAATGTCCGCGTTCACAGGTTTTCAATTCGGGAAGCATTGTATAGGTCATCTGCACAAAGTCACTGTCCTTCTCGCCATTCACGATACAAAGCGTATGCATATCCGAGTTCTGGCAAAGATACTCCAACTCCGATTGTTTATAGTTCGTATTTACAGTAACATATACCGCACCGATCTTCGCACAAGCATACAACAATGTCAACCAATCGGGAACATTAGCCGCCCAGATACCCACATGGGTACCACGTTCCACCCCAATGGCGATAAGCCCTTTCGCCATATCATCCACACGACGGTTCAACTGACTCCAGGTAAAACGGAGATTGCGGTCGGAATAAACGATATATTCCTTATCGGGAGTCTCTTCAGCCCAGTGCTCGAGCCACTGCCCCAAAGTACGATCAAATAATTGCATGTAATTATACTTAAGTCTTGGTTCCTATTATTTCATTAAATTGGCGTGTAAACTACTGCCAGGATTTTTGCAGCCTGCCCCTCGTAAGCATGTACATGATGAGGAACAATGGAATCATAATAAATGCTATCACCCTCTTCCAGCAAATAGGTATTCTTGCCGTAGCTGATTTCCATGATACCTTCCATAACCATGATAAATTCTTCCCCTTCATGAGAAGAAAGCACGAAGTCGGTATCTTCCGTTGGCATCACATCAATAATAAACGGCTCCATGTGACGATCCGCCTTTGACTTGGACAACGAGTGATATTCCATGTGTTTGCGAGAATGAATCGCGTTATTGGAGAAACTAATCGCATCTTTGGCTTCTTTCTTACGACAAACCACCGGTCCTACTTCATCCTGATCGTCAAGGAAAGTCCCCAGACGTACTCCCAATACACGCGCAATTTTAATTAGCGGTGCAAGAGAAGGTATATCAATGTTATTCTCAATACGTTCAACCTGTTCGATAGCCAAACCCGAACGTTGTGCCAACTCTTCTATGCTTATTGATTTATCTTCGCGGAGGGCTTTAATTTTTTCGCCAACAATCTTACTTGTATCCATTTTGAAAGCATTTTAGTTATCAAAGGTGATAAATTATAATAATTAAGCTGCAAAAATAACAAAATCTTTAGATGAACACAATTATAACCGAAGAAAATACGACTATCAGGAAGAAAAAGAAGAAACTAAAAAAAGCCGCTCCTCTATAAATGAGGAACGGCTTTAAATCTTTTCGCGACAAGTAGATTACTTACGCAAACCGAGCTCTTTAACAATAGCACGATATCTTTCGATATCTCTTGCTTTCAGGTAATCAAGTAAGCGACGACGCTTACCTACCAACATTGTTAACGCTCTTTCAGTACTATAATCTTTTCTGTTGAGCTTCATGTGCTCAGTCAGGTGAGAAATACGGTAGGAAAACAATGCCACTTGGGCCTCAGCTGAGCCGGTGTCAGTGTTAGACTTTCCGTACTTTCCGAAGATTTCTTGCTTTTTAGCAGCGTCTAAATACATAATTCTTAGAATTTTAATTGATAAATTATTCTTTTGAGCGTGCAAAGATAGGCATTATCTTTATATCACACAACGATTTACAAGAAAAAATTGCTATCATTGCGCATATTTCTAATCCTATTTTCGTACCTTTGCAGCCAAATAATAGGTATTATATGCAAAATATTCGAAACATTGCAATCATTGCCCATGTTGACCATGGGAAAACAACGCTGGTTGACAAGATGCTATTGGCCGGAAATTTATTCCGCAGCAACCAAAATAGTGGTGAACTTATCCTGGATAACAACGATTTGGAACGTGAACGTGGTATAACGATTCTCTCCAAAAATGTATCCATCAATTACAACGGTACAAAGATTAATATTATTGATACTCCGGGACACAGCGACTTCGGTGGTGAGGTAGAACGTGTATTGAATATGGCCGACGGTTGTATTCTGTTGGTAGACGCCTTTGAAGGTCCGATGCCCCAGACTCGTTTCGTACTGCAAAAGGCACTGGAAATCGGTTTGAAACCTATCGTGGTAGTTAATAAGGTAGATAAACCTAACTGCCGTCCGGAAGAAGTTTACGAAATGGTTTTCGATTTGATGTTCAGCCTGAATGCAACGGAGGACCAACTGGACTTCCCCGTAATCTACGGTTCCGCCAAGAACAACTGGATGAGCACCGACTGGAAGCAACAGACTGACAGTATTACTCCGCTACTGGATTGTATCATCGAAAATATTCCGGCACCCAAACAATTGGAAGGTACTCCCCAGATGTTGATTACTTCTCTGGATTATTCTTCTTATACCGGTCGTATCGCTGTAGGCCGCGTACATCGCGGTACATTAAAAGAAGGTATGAATATAACGCTTGCGAAACGTAACGGTGATATGCTCAAGAGCAAAATCAAAGAGCTCCATGTTTTCGAAGGTTTAGGCCGCGTGAAAACAAACGAAGTTTCTTCCGGTGACATCTGCGCACTGGTAGGTATCGACGGTTTCGAAATTGGAGATACTGTTTGTGATTTCGAGAATCCGGAAGCATTGCCGCCAATCGCAATCGACGAACCGACCATGAGTATGCTGTTTGCTATCAACGATTCTCCTTTCTTCGGTAAGGATGGTAAGTTTGTGACTTCACGTCACATCCACGACCGTCTGATGAAGGAACTCGACAAGAACCTGGCCCTCCGCGTAAGAAAGAGTGAAGAAGACGGTAAATGGATTGTTTCCGGCCGTGGTGTACTCCACCTTTCTGTATTGATTGAAACAATGCGCCGCGAGGGATATGAATTGCAGGTAGGTCAGCCACAGGTTATCTTCAGAGAAATCGACGGTGTGAAATGCGAACCGATTGAAGAGTTGACCATCAACGTACCGGAAGAATATTCCAGCAAGATTATTGATATGGTTACCCGCCGTAAAGGTGAAATGGTAAAGATGGAAAATACAGGCGAACGCATCAATCTTGAATTCAATATGCCTTCACGCGGTATCATCGGTCTGCGTACCAATGTACTGACGGCCTCTGCCGGTGAAGCCATTATGGCACACCGTTTCAAAGAATATCAGCCGCACAAAGGAGAAATTGAACGTCGTACCAATGGTTCTATGATTGCTATGGAAAGCGGAACAGCTTTTGCTTACGCCATCGACAAATTACAGGATCGCGGTAAGTTCTTTATTTTCCCGCAGGACGAAGTATATGCAGGACAGGTAGTAGGCGAGCACTCTCACGACAACGACTTGGTTATCAACGTAACCAAATCGAAGAAGCTGACGAATATGCGTGCTTCCGGTTCGGATGACAAAGTACGTCTGATTCCGCCTATCCAGTTCTCACTTGAAGAAGCACTGGAATATATTAAGGAAGACGAATATGTAGAAGTTACTCCAAAGGCAATGCGTATGCGTAAAGTGATTTTGGACGAAATCGAACGTAAACGTGCCAACAAGAACTAACCATTCTTTCATTATATTATAATAGAAATCCCGGTGAAACGCTGTGTTTTACCGGGATTTTATTTTTTTCTGCAGTATGGCACGTATTACTAATACAACAACAATCCTACCACACCCGCCAGACAAATCAACAGGATAGGGTGAAGATTCCATTTCCATGTAACCAAAAAGGCTGCCGCAAAAATACCGATACTTTTATAGTCCATAAAATTTTCTCTATTCATCATAAGTAATGCAGCCGAAGCAATCAGAGCAACCGACATAGGTAGCAGTCCGGACATAGCCGCCTTAATATACTTGTTATCCTTACACTTCGCAAAGAAATAAGAAATGAGCAACACCAGAATAAAAGAAGGTAAACAAACCGCTACCGTAGCTAGCACCGCTCCCCACACGCTTTGCGTTACCGCATACCCTACATAAGTAGCACTATTGATACCAATCGGCCCCGGAGTCATTTGCGAAATCGCCACCACATCCGTAAACTGTTGGGGAGTCAGCCAATGATGAAGATCCACTATTTCATGTTGAATCAGGGAAAGCATCGCATATCCACCCCCAAAACCGAACATACCTATTTTAAGATACACCCAAAGTAATTGCCAATATATCATACCTGTTTATTCGCTATTTTTTCTTTCAACCATAATGTATATACCAATCCCCCTATAATTCCGGCCACCACAATATAAATAGGTGATAAGCCGAACTGCCAGATCAACACGGTAGCTATGGCAGGAGCAACCAACTGAAAATACTTCAGTTTCAAAGCTCTAACAGCAGAAATGCAAGGAAACAGAATCAATGCTACCACGGCAGGACGTATTCCATTAAAGATACGAATCATCACTTCATTATCCTGAAACTGTGCAAAAAACATGGCTATCAGCATCATGATAACGAAAGAGGGAAGAATCGTAGCCAATGCACACACCAGGCTACCACCCACCTTATACAACTTATATCCTACAAAAATAGAAATATTCACTGCAAACACACCCGGAAGCGACTGCGTCAAAGCAAACATCTCCATAAATTCTTCTTTATTCATCCATTGCTTGTTAACAATCTCCCGTTCAATCAACGGAATCATGGCATAACCGCCACCAATAGTAAACATTCCAATCTTCGCAAATGTCACGAATAATTTTAAATACTCCAGTACCATCCTTTCTTTCTAATTTTCCGACATTTTGTGTTTATTTTTTAATGAGCCCTTTAGCTGCATCATATCCAATCTGATAACTGCGTCCTTTCACAGTTTTAAAGGAGATAGTCTGATCCGCATACTTTATGACACAGTCGCCTCCTGCATTAGAGCGTACAACAGCTTCTTTCAATTGATGATTCTCCCAGATCACATCCACCTCAAAATTTCCTTTTGCACAGATACCACTGATAGAACCGTCTTTCCATGCATCCGGCAAAGCCGGTAATAATTGAATAAAGCCCATGTGACTTTGGAGCAGCATTTCGGTGATTCCCGCTGTCCCACCAAAGTTCCCATCAATTTGGAAAGGCGGATGCGTATCCCACAAATTATCCATGGTTCCGTTCTTCAATAAATTGCCGAATAAAGTATAAGCATGATTACCATCCTGCAAACGCGCCCACTGATTCAACTTCCAGCCCATACTCCAACCGGTAGCACCATCACCACGATGCACCAGTACTACTTTAGCGGCTTTCGCCAGTTCAGGAGTGGTGACCGGAGAAACCGTATGCCCCGGATGCAGTCCGAACAAATGATTCACATGCCGATGCTCATCTTTCGGATCATCAATATCTACCGACCATTCCATCAACTGACCATAACGACCTATTTGATAGGGAACGAGATTGGCAAGCACATGCTCCCATTGCTTACGTTCTTTCTTATCTACACCCAACACTTTGCTTGCTTCAATCGCATCCATCAGAATTTCACGCACTACGGCATGCACAAAAGTAGCTCCCTGATCGATAGGACCATGCTCGGGCGAAGTGGACGGAGCAGCCGTATAGGTTCCATCCGGCTTATGCCACAGGTAATCGACTGCAAAATCCGCACTACTCTTAATTAGTTCATAGCCGGTTTCTTTCAGAAATTTCAAGTCTCTTGTATAGTCGTAATACTCCCATATATGAGTAGCCAGCCAGGGACCTGCCATCGGATTGAAGTTCCACGACATATCCTGACTTTCCAACGGAGTGGTAAAGCCGAAAATATTGCCGGAGATAGATGCCGTCCATCCTCTTGCTCCGAAATAAGCTTGTGCAGTCTTCTCCCCCGGTTTCACCAGTGTACGGATAAAGTCAATCAACGGAAGCACGCACTCATTCAAGTTGGTAGAACAAGCAGGCCAATAATTCATCTGGATATTGATGTTATTATGATAATCCACACGCCACGGTCCATCGACATTATTGTGCCAAATCCCCTGTAGATTAGCAGGCATATTGCCCGGACGGGAACTGGCAATCAGAAGATAACGTCCAAATTGATAATACAACTCTTCCAGATAATAATCCGGCTGTCCTTTCCGATAATTTTTCAGACGTTGGGAAGTAGGCAGATTCACTCCTTTCACCGCTGGGTTCAGATTCAGCCGAACCCGGTTGAACAGAGTAGCATAATCATTATAATGTTGATTGAATAAAGCTGTATATCCCTGCGCCACTGCATTATTCATCCACTGCTTTGTCGTTTCTTCGGGATTAACGCCTATATATGTTTTCGGATCTTTGAAATCCGGATCAAAGTTAATCTTATAGTCAGTGTCCGCTGTGATATAAAATACAACTTCGTCTGCATCCTTTACCGTCAACTTTCCATCTGCATTAGACAGTGTTCCTCCTTTTGTTTCTGCCTGGATGCGCACAACATACTTCATTCCATTATTATCCAAAGAAGCTGTGTAAACCAGTCCTTTATTTCCATCAGAAACCATGCTGCCGGTAGACAGGGGATTGGGCGCATAACTGAAAACCAGATTTTGTTTCCCCGATTGATCCGCGCTGAAACGTACCACCATTACATTGGCGGGGTAAGAGATAAAAAAATTGCGTTGATAAGCCACACGATCCTTTTTGAATTGTACGACTGCCATAGCCGAATCCAAAGAAAGAATGCGCTTATAATCGCTCATTCCTATCATATTCAGTCCGGTTTCTACATAAAACTCTCCCATTGTAGTAAAGCTACCGAAACGGAAAGGATTTTCTCCGTCAGCTTCATACGACACTTCACTATTGAAGTTCTGTCGCGTTAGCATTTCAGCCTTTTTCTGATCTCCCTCTGTAAATGCTTTGCGTATTTCATCTAAAAGATGGGCCGATTGTTTATTGACATTCCAATAATAGTCCGCACCTTTCGCTGTGTTCGGACCACCGCGCCAAAGCGTTTTTTCATTGAAAGTGATACGTTCGGCTTCCACCGATCCCATAATATTTGCGCCGAGGCTACCGTTACCAATAGGCAATGACTGTGACTCCCAACTGGCATCCAGATTATGTCCGCTTCCTGCTGTTACCGGTTTATTTTCATCTTTCCACAAATCCGGTCTTCCGCCATACCAGGCAGCATATCCCTGCAAAGTATTCGGAGTATCAAACCAGATGGAAAGTCCTTGAGTATAATCTGTTTCTCCCGCATAAAGCCCGGAGGTAAGGAATAGGGAACTAATAAGAAGGAAATAAAAATTCTTCATGGTCGTCGCGTCGTTATTTAAGATTAATAACCTATTTATAGTCTGTACAAAAGTAGTCAAAATATATATCTAATAAAAATAAAACAGAATCTCAACAACCTCTATAATGAGGTAAAATTACATCAAACCATCCGACAGTATTTTTTTCACGACCCAATACCCGACTCTGGCCTCTGAAATCCCTGACAACAACCGATGAGGACAGACAAACGCATCATCAATAATTTCTGCTTCCATATAATAAAAGCAACAGGAAGAATCCTTTTCAAAGGCTTTCGCATATTCCAAAATATGTGTCGATATCAAGAAATGACAATGAGAGAAGCTTTTCAGTAATTCATTGACGGCAACGGAGGCTTCAAACGCATCTTTAGCATTCGTCCCGCGAAACATCTCATCTAATACCACCAAACAGCGTTTTCCGGTCACAGCTTTTTGCATCACTTCTTTAATACGGAGTACTTCCGCCATAAAATGACTTCGTCCGTCCCGCAAAGAATCCGGCAGATTAATAGAGGTATAAATCCCCTCGTAAAGAGGACAAATCATTGATTTCACAGGAACAGGCAAACCGCAATGTGCCAACCAGACAGCCAAGGTCAATGCCTTTAAAGTTGTTGACTTTCCCGCCATATTAGAGCCTGTAAAAATGCATATATTTCCCCGGGACATCTGCCAACTGTTTGGCTGCGCATCTTTCACAAAAGGATGAACGACTCCCTCCACCGAGAAGTCCATTGTCGGTACCATTATCGGCATACAACAGAAGTTCTTCTCTTTTGCCACCCGGTGAGCTGTACGGCAGACATCAAGTAGATATATAACAGACAGAAGTTCCTTCAAAGATAACAACCGAGTACACCGGAACAGATAATCGAATTTGTCTATGACAAAGTTAGATAGTCGTTTTTCCTCATCAGAGGTCTGCTCCAATACTTCCTCCAATTCACTTCCATGGAGAATATTATCAATCATAGCAGCAGATTCTTTCATGAGTTGCGGGGCGCCCTGTGGTAGTTCTGTCGCCCATTCCTTCAGACAATGCAAGAGATGAACCACTAATTTCACCCCTCTGCAGATCACATAACGGGTCGAATCATATCGCACCAGACGGTCGATAACAGTAGCACATGAAAGTAAAATATGAGCTTCCCGTATCTGGTCACGATAAGCCAGGTAATACTCAATAAAATCCAGCTCTTCTTCATTCAAAAGAAGTTCGGGCAAAGCATCCCAGACAATAGCCTCCTGTCTTTTACGGATTTCCCCCAAATCACTTAGCGGATACATAATCCAGTTCAACATCAGCGCTTTTCCTTCTTTTGTCTCTGTTTTGGAAAACAAAGAGAAAAGAAATTGCTCATTATTAGCAGTCTCTGTAATGCTTAGATCCGCATAGGTCTGTTTGTCAGTAGCTAGATATACCATAACCGCCTTTAAAGGTTAGTACTCCTGTTTTGGCAAATATAGGGAAAAGTTTTAAACAAACAGCATTTATTCTCATAGAAAGGCACAGGCATAAACAAAAAAGGCGGTTCGAAATCGAACCGCCTTCCATATTATATCTGATTCTCCAATTAGAGTTTCGGACCAGCAGCAACCAAAGCCTTACCAGCTTCGTTACCAGTAAATTTAGCGAAGTTCTTGATGAAACGTCCAGCCAAATCTTTAGCTTTTTCTTCCCATTGGCAAGCACATTCGTAAGTGTCGCGTGGGTCAAGGATCTTCGGATCAACACCCGGAAGTTCTGTAGGAACAACAAAGTCGAAGAAAGGAATAACCTTAGTAGGAGCTTTGTCAATAGAACCATCAAGGATAGCATCGATGATACCACGAGTATCTTTGATAGAGATACGTTTGCCGGAACCATTCCATCCAGTGTTAACCAAGTATGCTTTAGCACCAGTCATCTCCATCTTCTTAACCAGTTCTTCTGCATATTTAGTCGGATGCAATGACAAGAAAGCAGCACCGAAGCAAGCAGAGAATGTCGGAGTCGGTTCAGTGATACCACGTTCTGTACCAGCCAATTTAGCTGTAAATCCGGACAAGAAGTAGTATTGAGCCTGTTCCGGGTTCAGGATAGATACTGGAGGCAATACACCGAATGCATCAGCAGACAAGAAGATAACTTGTTTTGCGTGAGGACCTTTAGAAACCGGTTTAACGATGTTTTCGATGTGATAGATAGGATAAGAAACACGAGTGTTTTCAGTCACGCTCTTGTCAGTGAAATCAATCTTACCGTTAGCGTCAACAGTTACGTTTTCAAGTAAAGCGTCACGTTTGATAGCATTGTAGATATCCGGTTCACTTTCTTTATCCAGGTTGATAACCTTAGCGTAGCAACCACCTTCGTAGTTGAATACACCTTCGTTATCCCATCCGTGTTCGTCGTCACCGATCAATTTACGTTTCGGGTCAGTAGACAAAGTAGTCTTACCTGTACCAGACAATCCGAAGAAGATAGCAGAGCTAGTTCCTTCCATATCAGTGTTAGCAGAACAGTGCATAGAAGCGATACCACGAAGCGGGTTCATGTAGTTCATGATAGAGAACATACCTTTCTTCATTTCACCACCGTACCAAGTATTCAGAATTACTTGTTCTTTAGTCTTCAGGTTGAATACTGTAGCAGTTTCAGAGTTCAAGCCCAGTTCTTTGTAGTTGTCAACTTTTGCTTTAGAAGCGTTGAAACATACGAAATCAGGTTCTCCGTAGTTAGCAAGTTCTTCAGCAGTCGGGCGGATGAACATGTTAGTTACGAAGTGAGCCTGCCAAGCTACTTCCATGATGAAACGTACTTTCATACGAGTAGCTTCGTTAGCACCACAGAAAGTATCAACAACGAACAAACGTTTGCCGGAAAGTTGTTTTACAGCTTTAGCTTTCAAGTCAGCCCAAGCTTCTTCAGTACATGGTTTGTTGTCGTTTTTGTAATCTTCAGAAGTCCACCATACAGAATCAGCAGAAGCTTCATTCTTAACGAAGAATTTATCTTTAGGAGAACGACCGGTATAGATACCTGTCATCACGTTCACAGCGCCTAATTCAGTTACTTGACCTTTTTCAAAGCCTTCCAGACTCGGTTTTGTTTCTTCAGCGAACAAAACATCATAAGACGGATTGTGCAAAATCTCGGTCACACCTGTGATGCCGTACTTGCTTAAATCTAAATTTGCCATTTTCTTTGAATTAATTAAAATTGGTATTTTGTTTTCTATCTCTTTTCACCTTAACATGGGGAGCTTTGGATAGCCCCTTGTAAATCCGGCTACAAAAGTAATACTTTCTTTGGAAAGGAAGAAGGTATTAGAGAAATTTTTCCCTAATTGAAACTCTTTTATAAATTCCTAACAATATCTGCAAACTGAATATTGCAATTTGAAAGATTATCGTTTACTTTGCAAGTCAGTATGCTAGCAATGCTGTGAAAATGAGATTAAAATCTGATTAAAATATAATATGAAAGTAATTGATTTTGGCCAAACTAATTCGATTCTAAACCAGTACATATCCGAAATTAGAAATGTAGAAGTTCAGAATGACCGCCTGCGTTTCCGCCGTAACATAGAACGGATCGGAGAAATCATGGCTTATGAAATGAGTAAAGAGTTTAAATACTCGGTAAAGAACATCCAGACACCACTGGGAATCGCTCCGGTCAGTACGCCGGACAACAATTTAGTAATCAGTACGATCCTGCGTGCTGGTCTGCCTTTCCATCAAGGTTTCCTTAGTTATTTTGACGGAGCGGAAAATGCGTTTGTTTCCGCTTACCGCAAATATAAAGATACGCTAAAATTCGATATACACATAGAATATATCGCTTCTCCCCGCATTGATGACAAAACGCTGATTATCACCGACCCTATGTTAGCAACAGGAGGCAGTATGGAACTAAGTTACCAGGCAATGTTGACGAAAGGTCATCCCGCTGAAATTCACGTTGCTTCCATTATTGCCAGCCAAAAGGCCATTGACCATATAAAGAATGTATTTCCTGAAGACAAGACAACCATTTGGTGCGCTGCCATTGATCCGGAAATCAATGAACATTCTTATATTGTTCCGGGATTGGGTGACGCAGGCGACCTTGCCTATGGTGAAAAAGAATAAACGCTTAAAGATTCTTCCGATATTGCTGCGGTGAAACCCCAACCTGTTTCTTAAAGAACGTACCGAAATAAGAGGCATTGGGGAAGCCGAAGGCATTTGAAATCTCCTGAATATCCTTCTGCGTATTTTTAAGTAACGAAATACTCTTACGAATGATCGCTTTGAATACAAGTTCCTGCACGGTATATCCGCAAATACTCTTAGAAACGGCAGAAAGATATTTAGGAGACAAACACAATTTATCCGCATAAAACTCAACGCCGCGTTCCTGCATATAATATTTTTCGATCAACTGGATCAAATGAATAAAGACTTCGTTTTTGCGTCCTCCCACTTCCCGCCCGTCATTAACGAGTTTGCGGTTATAAATGGAACAAATCCTGTACGTCAATGCAAGTAGAAGTAATTTCTGCTCATAAAGTTTAAATGAATTCTCCTCCGACTGCAACACATTGTCCAATAAAGACATATACTTTACTATTTCTTCTTCCTCACCAGTAGACCAGACACAAGAAGGTTCTTCGGGAGTAAGGCGGGAATACATATACATGGAAACAACCAGATTCCCCATAATATCCCGGATAGGTTCTATCTGATAGATCAAAATCTGCACCTCCATGTCTTCCGATTCTTGCAAAACCTGAAACTCGCCATCTTCGGGAATAAACAAACTTTCGCCCGCTTCAGCGAAATGCTTTTTCTGATTAAGCGAAAACTGGAAATTACCCTGGCGGCAAATAACCAGCCCCAGTCCTTTCATTTGGAAAGGTTTCTTCAGTGAGGGTGGAAAATTTACAAATATCCCTTCGGAGCTACATATATTTTTCCCACTTAACAAATCGCGATCAAACTGCAATAAACGATCTTGTCCGCTATCCATCATACTAATATATTAACAGATCATTATCAAAAACGACGCTAAGTTAGCAATTTTCGTTTAGGATAAGGAACAACGAGCACAAATATCATACAAATTAACCCACCATAAATTGTCCATCCCGCCATCTCTTTGAGTGCAGAGAGCGTGGCCTGCACCTGAATACGCCCTTTGGTAGATATAGCAGCCATGTTACGGGCTTCCGTCTCACTCTTTCCCTGATATTTCATACCTTGTACCGTACCAAGGAAGGAAGTGGAAGCATCCGGATTAAGCAGGTCCACATTTTGCGCATAACGGGTTATATAGTGTTGTTGGCGCTCCTGCAAAACATTTGTATAAATTGCTCCGCCAATACTCGGTCCCACAACCATACGCACAGTAAGCATAATACAGATCCAGGTGGAAAGATATTTAAAAGGCATACGTTGATTGGCATAAGCAGCCGTCAGCGCATACAGAATCATCATGCCTGTGGCACGGATGATAACTGCATATTTCAGACGCTCGTAAACTCCTGCTGTCTGTACCTCGAAATACATGAAAACAGCTGATAAAGACAGGAAGAAGAATCCCATCGCAAACAGATACTTAAAATGTAACCCTTTACCTCCCAACACCATAGCAATCACGGCGCCAATAGCATAACCTACCATACACCAATTACCTAATGAAGCATTTTGCAGATTATCGAGATGCATCCCCACTCCTGCAAACACATTGACAAACATAGCACTGGAGTTTATCACCATCAATAATAAGTAAAGTAATGCTCCCATACGTATAGTACGCAGTTTGAACGCATCCAGCAAAACATAAGGCGACCGGCGCGTTACGTCCATATATAGAAAAATTCCCGCAAAAAGAATACTTACAGCTGTCGCCCAACGGATAGATTCGTCATCATACCAGTCGAGCACTTTTCCATAAACCAGCACATACGTGAGACAAGTCAGCGAGATGCAAAATGCAGTGACATTGCCGAACTTACGGAAATTAATAGGAAACCTTCCGGGAAACTTATAATTCGGCATGGTAATAAACAAGAGCAAAATAGAGATCAGGAGAATCCCCATCATAAAGTAATACACATATTTCCACTCATATTCAAAGGACAGCCAAGCCGTCAATGCTGTGCCCGACTGTCCCAGAATCATAAAAAACAGATAAACAGCCGGCTGACTCACACATCTTTCAATGTCCAATTTATTCCAACCGGCAGTATCTTTCGGCTCCAACCCCGGAGTAATATTGCGGGTAGCTTCCATTCCACCCGCATACCAAATGAGTGTGAACAGATTGACCATCATCAGTACCATACGCAAGAAACCCGTCAGAAGACTACAAAGCGCCAACAGAAAAACGCTGTCTGTCTTTGCACAGATATAACTGAATATATACATGAACGCAAACCCGACAATACACATCATCTTCTCCCGCCGCACACACACCAACTGATATAGGAAAGGAGCAAAGGCTGCCATACCAATAGAAGTAACAAAGTTGGCAAACTGGATATGCTCGGATATAATGCCAAGCCCGCTCATCATTTCGGTGCTATTCACCGAATAAACCCCGCCTACCGTAAGAATCGGCAGAAAGAAAAATAACAGAATGATAATACCCAACGGTTTGGGCATCCAGCTATAGAAAGGATAATTTTTGGGATAAGAGGGCATTAATTTTTAATTTATGAATTATGATTTATGAATTATAGGTACACGGTGGTTAGAGTTTGGCTTTCACTACTACCATCATGCCTGCTGCTAATCGTTCGTTGTCTTCTTTCGATAAATCGGTGAAGTCGATGCGTACGGGGATGCGCTGTTGGATCTTCACAAAGTTGCCTGCGGAGTTATCGGTCGGCACTAATGAATATTTGGAACCGGTAGCTCCTGATATAGAGGTGACTTTGCCTTTAAACTCTTTATCGCTAATGGCATCTACTGTGACAAATACTTCCTGTCCGATATGCAGGTTCTCGATTTGTGTCTCCTTATAATTGGCAACGATCCATTTCTGGGTATCAGGAAGAATATAGGTGATGGTCTGCCCTGCCGAAATAAACTGTCCTTCCTCTAATGAGCGACGGCCGAGTTTTCCGTCACAAGGAGCTATTACAACCGTATAGGAAAGATTCAACCGGGCCATTTCGAGCGCAGCTGTTGCTCTTTGAATAGCCGCTTCGGTATTCATGCGACGGTAGGACACTTCATCTACACCGGAAAGAGCTGCTTTTTTCTGCCTTTTCGTAGCTTCCAGCTTCTTACGCGTAGCTTCATAATCAGTGACAATCTGTTCAAGTTGGATAGGAGTAGCCGCATTTCGTTTCACGAGGTTCTCATATCGTTTCCGGTCTTTTTCCAGTTTCGCCAACCGTACTTCAATCTCGGCAATAGACGCATCGTAAACAGATGCTGTTGTCTGCGTGGTATTGAGTGTAGCATTGATGACGGTCGCACCGGCTTGCGCATCTTTCAAGGCAGCTTCAGCCTCCATTACGCGAATTTTATATTCACGATCATCCAGTACCAGCAAAGTATCTCCTTTATGTACCTCCTGATGTTCTGTAAAGTAGATTTTGTCAATGTAACCTGAAGCACGTAGATTGATAGGAGACACATATTGTTCTATTTGTGCATCGTTACTAGTCTCCGTCTGGCTATAATTCAAAAAAAGGCAGATCACTTCAATCACTCCCCAAACAATAATAGCCACTCCGAAAAGGCTGATAGCAATCTGCCAGCGACGAAGTTTCTTCATTTTTTTTGCTTTCTCCTGATGAGTAGCGGAAGGAAGGTTATTTTCCATTGTTTCCATATTTATGATTGTTATTTGCGTATTATTTGACTAATGATTCTATTTGTCCGGTTAGTTTAAGCAACATCAGGTTAGTCACCCGATAGTTATAATGTGCGCTGATATAGTTGTTTTGAGCTTCGCTCATCTGCATTTCATCTTGCAGCACTTCCGTCATAGAAGCAATGCCTTCCCGGTAACGGTCGGAAGTGACTGCGTACACATCTTCGGCAAGCAAGTAATTATCCTTCTGTTTCTTAAAGTTACGCTGATTGTTCATCAGGTCGTTCACAGCATTCAGATATTGAGTTTGCAGATTCTTCCGGGCATCTTCCCATGCCAGCCTTTTGTTCTCTATATCGATCATCGCCTTCTTTATTTTATAGGTTTTATCCAGTCCGTCGAAAATCGGAATACGCAAGGTTAGCCCCACTCCATAGGAACGAAACCATTGATTGGACGGACCGGAGTGGAACCAATGATAACCTTTATCCGTATATGCAGCATATCGCCAGCTACCTGTCAGACTAAGAGAAGGGATATATCCATTAGTAATGATCTTCTTTTGCCGTTCCGCCAGTTGCACTTGCGATTGTGAGAGTTGAAGTTCATAGATATTTTCCGACAAGCCGGTCAGGGCTACCGTAGTAATGCTATCGGTATTTACCGGTATCAGCGCGATTTCCTTTTCAGCCGGATAATCCATAATGTATTTCAGCATATTCAATTGCTGTTTCATCATTGCTTGTGCATTGTCATATTGCACCTTCAGATTTTCCAAATTGATATTGACTCTTTTCAGATCGACTTCCATAGACATTCCGTTATCGAAGAAAGCCTGTGTAATATCTCTCAATTCTTCCAGACGGGTGATATTTGCTTTTATCAGCATGATTTGTTCGGCCGTGACCTGTCCGAGATAATACATCTTACTGATTTGAAGAATAACATCTTCCCTGGCTTTTCCATAAGACAGACGACTGATTTCTTCCATCACTTTAGCTATGGACATAGAAGTATAAAGAGTCTGATTGAAAAGCGGCATCTGCATTTCCAGTCCTGCATTAGCAGAATGTTGCAGCGTCTGCGTTATATTATAAGGAACACCGTAAGATGATCCGTCTGTGACGGACACCGGAGGATCAAAATTGTTACTATAACCGGCTATCGCATTTATTTGCGGCAACAGCTTCGAACGGTTTTCAGATACGCCATACTTACTTCTTTGTATTTCTTTACGTTTTCCTTCTAGCGACAAGTTATTGTCAATACCAATGCGGAGGCAATCCTCTAATGTCAGAATCTCTACCTCCTGTGTTTTTCCGTTTAACACGAACAAGAAAAAAAAGGAAAAAATGAATAGTAGTCTTTTCATAATATATGCTCTATTATTGGCTACAAATTTAGCAGCTTATAGCATAATGAGACTATCCACAAACTATTTGTTTATATTCATATTTTCCTTTTTCAATGGGTAAATGAATGGACAGTCACTCTCATAGATAAAAACAAGAATCCTCTTTCAACCTATCACCTATATTATCAAACCCTTTATTCATCGTATTTTCAGAATGGTAATAGGTTACTGTTGTAGTTTCAAGGCGGGGAACCTTCCTCCACCCCAAAGCATAATAGCATAAACCCATCGGACGAAGAAAAGTCAGGCATTTGATAGACAAATCTCCACCCTTAGTCGATTTTATTTTTATCTGCTCCAGTATCTACTTAGCTTTGAGATATTAAAACAAATAAAAGCAGTAAGAGAAATGAGAAAAAACATGAAATTGATAGGATTGGCAGTCAGCTTAACATGCTGTGCAGGTTTTATAGATGCACAAGAAGCCAATGAGCCGCAAGAAAGGCAGCAACAAGAAAAGCATCTTCCACGCGAAGTTCTGAATCCAGAGAAGGTAGCAACCCAGATGACAGAGCAAATGAATAAGTTGCTCCAACTGACAGATAAACAATATAAGAAAATATATAAGCTGAACCTGAAAGAGCAAAAAGCATTTTTCAAGGCTATGCAAAATTCGGATGACTATCGCCCACCAATGGGAGAAGGTCCCGGTATGCGGGGAGGACGTCCGCCAATGGGTGGAGGACAACCGCCAATGATGGGAGAAGATGGTTTCCCGGGCAGAATGGGAGGTGGTCCGATGATGAGCAGAGATACCAATTCTGCCGACTCACAAAAGAAAGCCGCAGAAACCAAAGAAAAGAAAATAAAAAAGATTCTGACAAAAGAACAGTATGAGAAATGGCAGGCCGAACAAAATTCCGCACGTAAAAAAGCTTCTCAAAGAAAAATGCACAAAGATAATCATCCTGACAAGGGTCCGGACTTTGAACAAAAAAATCTCTAAAACATCACACTTAATATGTTTCTATGAACAGCGTTTGTTTTTCATAATTTTTTAGTGAATGTAAAGTAGAGGTTGTGTCAAAACGCTGACACAGCCTTTTTTTATGCGCAAAGCCCAGACTTTCTCAAGCCCGGGCTTTGTTAT